>NZ_JAFNOA010000010.1:0-41108 GCF_026536465.1 Gilliamella sp. B3172
TGCCGGGAAGAATGCGGTTGAGAATAATCATATTGGTCAAGCCATTGTAAAGGCCGCAGAGGCTTCATGTAACGGCGATAAAGCTTGTGAAGATAAGGTTATCTGGGAAGGAATAAACAGTTATAACGAAACGATAATAGAGTACGGCGAACCGCAAGTGATTGTGATAGGCGGACTGATAGCCGCACCTATCGCAATTGATATAGCCGGTCCTGCTATTGCTTCTTGTACTGCCAATCCTGTATTGTGTGCCAATAATGTAGGAACTTGGTTAATCGAAACTGTTGGATTTGAAGGTTACCCGGCGGCAGGGTTAGGAATGACTGCTGGCTCATTAGTTAATTC
This sequence comes from Gilliamella sp. B3172, assembly GCF_026536465.1. NCBI lineage: Bacteria > Pseudomonadati > Pseudomonadota > Gammaproteobacteria > Orbales > Orbaceae > Gilliamella > Gilliamella sp. B3172. Next base: position 346 of record NZ_JAFNOA010000010.1, read on the forward strand.
ATTAAGTAAGTCTGAACTGAATGAACTTGCTGCTATAATGGAATTATATAAAAATAATCGTATTGAAAATCCATCTGTCGTATTAAATGAAATAAAAACGACTCTTAGTGAAAACGCGAATTATAAAATTGTTTATGATAGAGCTAATAACACTATCGTTAAACAAACTAAAGCTGGAAAGGGGACGACTAATGGAGCAACCCAACTGCCAAACGGAAAGTGGGTTGATGCAGAAGGATTACCATTACCCGTTCCTCCTAGTATTGGTGCAAGTGGTAGAGTTCCTAAAGTTTTACAAAATGGTGGTAATACATTAAATCAAAGTACAGCAAATGCTCTGAATAAATATTTTGATGAAAATATTAATAAACGTGAGTGGGGTAGAGCCCTTGAATCGCTCAAAAAAGATAATAATATACGAAATGATCATCATGGAAGAATTTTAGATAATGGTGATTATATTAATTCGAGTGGAAATGTTATAGGTAATATTGGAGACTATTTAAAATGATTTCAATAAATTCTAGGCGAACCCCCATATCTCCAGAATACCCAAGTTGTGATGAATGTTATGCAGCATTGTTAATATATCCCAATGATATTCATCCCGATAAGATAACTGAACTTTTGAAAATTGAACCAACACAAAAAAATATTATTGGAACTAAGAGTATTAATCGTATCGGAAGAATTAGAGAGATTAAAACTTCTGGATGGTTTTTATCATCAAAAGATTATGTTATATCTAAAGACTTAAGAGAACATTTAGATTGGTTACTAAATAAAATAGCACCATGTAAAGAGGCGTTAGAAAAATTACAGACATATGAAAACGTAACTATGGGTATTGATTGTGTATGGCGCTCATTGGCAGGTCATGGTGGACCTGTATTATGGCCAGAACAAATGAAAAAAATGAGTAGACTTAATTTGGAATGTAGTTTTGACATATATTTTGTTAATAATGAATAAATTGATATTTTTTGGGGGAATGGTTTTATTATTAGTGTGATTACAATATTGAATTTTATATGAGTAATGATATAACAAAAAACAATGTTAGCCTTAATTGGCAGGGTATATTATGGAGCTATGAGCATCATTTTTTATAGGTGACTAGAAGTAGTTAATTATGCAAATGATAAAGTAATTAAAGAATCAAATTATGATGAATCAATAATTGAACTATACATGATAAATAAATCAACCATTTTTAATATTGATAGATTATTAAAAAAGATAGTTAAAAAAAGAGCATAATTATAGCACTGAGAAATGGTTGTATATTGTTCTATTGGATTTATTTAATAAACAAAAAGAATTAGATGATCCTTTAGGGAATGTTGAAGAAATTTATGAAAACTTTGATTATCCAGAGAAAATAGAATCTTTTGTAAGATATATGCTTGCTAATGATAGTTATGATCCAAGCAAACATACTAAAGAGGAAAATATTAATCAAAAGGAAAAAATATTTTATTAAAGTTAGAAAATTCAAAAGTTCCTATGAAATTAGTTTATCTTTTATCTGAAGAATTAAAAGATAATCCTGAGCAAATTGTAATGACACAGTCACTCACGCTCGATAAGTCGAGACCAAATATGGGGTTAAAAGGTACAAATGGCCTTTTTGGTTCTAAAGAATGGTGGAATAGTATTAAACAAGGAAAAATGCCTTTACTGCATGTGTCGGGAGTAATAACTAGAACTTATGTGGCAGGTCAAGATCCTTCTCCTGTAGATAATGCTTTTAGTTTATTATTAGATGATGATTCCGAAGTTGAAGAAAGCATTTATAACTATATTAATGACAAGGATAAAAAGCTTTTTCAAAAAGGGGCTAAAGTTGAAATTATTTACGCATATGATGAACTGAAACGGCGAAATCATAATGGCGAAAAAGCTTATTTAGATATAGTGTTAGAAATGGCGGTTTCATTAGAGCCAGTTGGATAAGTATCAATCCCCACCTAATTTAGGTGAGGATCTTTTATTATTTTTTAAAACTTGCTTGTTAGTTCAATAATAAGTTTATTTTGCTCAACTTTAATGATGACTGGACAACCAACATAAAAGCCTATTTGCTCCAGCCATCTTCCCTTAATAGTCAGTTGTGGTCTGGGGTTGGGTTTTGTGCCTTGTGACATGTAACCCACGGTATAAAATCACTTATTGTGTTGTGGCGCTGATGCTTTGTCTGTGATTGATTATAGTTACCACCTCGGAAACGGTCCTATTGCGGAAGTTACACAATCATCCCATCAACAATATAAGGATAGAATTCATATTAATCCAAATACTATTCCTTTGGTAATAAATCGTAATCAATTTAACAAATGGCGCGCTAATTATTGGAAAAATAGAGCAAATGATTTTAAATAATAGGTGTTTTTATGAGTGTAAATGATGTGAAAGATACAATAGCTTTGATTGAACAAGATACAGAAAACGTAGATTTTGATGGGCATAAGGATCTTAGTTTAATTATAGCTGCTGAAACTGCTTTAAATATTAAATTCCCAGATAGTTATTGTTATTTTTTAGAAAATCTTGGATGTGGGGATATATATGGTCAAGAATTTTTCGGGATAACAAAAGCTGATTTCATAAATTCTGGTATACCTAATGCTATATGGCTGACCTTAAAAGAAAGAAAAGAATCAGATTTACCTGAATATTTGGTGATTGTCTATTTTGGTGGAGATGGTGATTATTATGCTATTGATTGCCGTGATCCCCATAATGCACCTATTGTTTATTGGGAACCAGGGGTATCTAAGAAAAGTGATAAATTGCACAAAATAGCTGATGATTTTGGTATTTTTTTTAAAGAAACAATTTTAAATGCTAAAAAAATTGGTGATTATTTATAAATTTTTTATAGTTCTGTGATCTACTTCATAGAACTAACTAAATTTAAATTAACTATAAGATTTACTTTTTAATTTCCAACACTAACTTACCCTGTTCAATCTTAATGATAACAGGGCATACCACATAAAACCCTAAATGCTAAAGCCCCCCTACCCTTATCGATGCCGGGCATGATATTCATGCCAAAACGGTCGATATTTCTGCCGGTAAGCAATTAGGGCTTTATAATGTTTGATAGAAGAGGGAATAGAATTGGAACTTATGATAAAGATTTAAATAGAATTAAGGATTAACTATATGTTTAACATTGAAATAAATAATTCTCCAAAAAAGGGGGTTGGTGAGCAGGTTTATCCATCAAAAATTGTTATTAATGATTTCTATGAGTGGATAAATATTCCAGTTGGTTATTGGGACATAGAACAATATAAGGATAGTTGGAAAAAATCAATTAAATATGGGTTAGAAACAAAAGAGCATGCAGCGTTAATTGTTTCGATGTATGATCCTGATAATTTGAATTTTATATCTACCTGGACTCTTTATTTTGTTAATGAATTAGTTTATATCCAAAATAAATTGATATTTATTAATGAATATAATAATTTTGATGTAAATAACATAAATGATTTTATCAGTAATAGAGAAATTTATAACGAAGATGGAGTGAGAATATCCGAATGGCAATGTACTGTAGAGGATATTATTGAGTTTTATCATTCTTTGTAGCCTAAATAATTATTATATTAGTTCTGCGATTTTGTTGCAGAACTGGATTAATTATTTACCAACTATGCGATTTGCTTCGCAAGCTCAACAATCAACTTACCTATTAAAGCTGAAGTAGTTAGACCAAAAACGAATAGAGATAAATACATTTTATGACTATTTAAGATAAAAATAAGATTGATATGATAACGATGACAAAGGAAGGTATACATCCTCAAAAAGTGATATTGATTATAACAGATCATTTCAATTGGGAAGCTGATATAAATGAACATCTATTCAAATTACAAGAAAAACTAAATCTTTATATCAGTGTTATTGAAAGTAAAAATATATTTTAAGTACCAAATACCTGACGAATGTATATGTTTTTTGGAGAAAGTTAACGAAGTTATAATATCAATTAATACTTCAATAGAGTATGAAATAGGTTGATTCTAAAAGTTACCCAGAATTTAGGTTGTTTATTATAACAAGCTATACACTATACCAATTATTTATGCTCCTTTTTGATCTAATATTTTATAGTCAATTTTTGAATTACACTTCCAATTTACACGTTCAAAATTTATTGATAAACAATATCGACTAGGATTTTATTTAAAAAATATAGAAATTTAATTTTAGAGAATCAAATAATAAATAACTTATTTGATCCTTCTAAACTAAAACACAACGGGCTAAATTAAATAAGATTTAGTCAAATATTAAAAAAGTATTAGGAACAGCATTAGTCAACCAAACACCGTTATCTGCCAAATAAAATTTAAAACCTTGTTGAGACATCTGTAAGGCTTTTACTTTTAATACTACTGGTTTTCCATGCCTTTCGCCTACTTTCTTAGCAGTCTTCTCATCGTTAGATAAATGGACATAATGGCGACTGCCAGCAATTAATCCTTGGTTTTTAATGGAATCAATAAATCGAGTGGCTGTGCCGTGATATAAAAATTCTGGGGGAATTTGTTCTACATGGCTTATTTTTACTTGCTCAGTTGAATGCCCTTGCGCTGCACGTATTTTTAGACCGTCATCCGAAATCGTAAAACGTTTTTTATCACTTGTTTTAACAACTTGCTCTATCAACTCTCTAGTAAGAGATTCATTATGTTGATTAGCTTGCATGATGAGTCTGTCAATATTAACCCAACCATCAGAATCTAATGTAATTCCAATAGCTTCTGGTTGATGTCTCAAAATATAACTTAAGAATTTACTTATTTTATCTAGTTGTTTACTCATCTTTATTTCCTTACTAATCCACGCTCTAACTCTGAGTTAGGATAATTTTTTTATCTATTTTTAGATCCATATAACAAGTTCAATAATAAATTAGTTTTGCTTAACTTTAATGATGATAGGCCGTTTGGCATAAAAACGTATCTGTTTCAACCGCTAGCCCTTAATAGTGAGTTCTGAGCTGGGACTATTATGCCCGACATCATACATGTAACCCACGATATAAAAGTGCTTGTCAGGTTTAGTGCCCGTGCTTCAACTGGTGGTTAATTTTAGCACAACGTATACCTTAGTCATAATAATTACCTTGTTTAGTTGTTACGAGTAGTAGGTTAGCAATGGCGTCACTGCCTGCCCCAGAACGTCAACGTGTTTTGAAGATAGCGACAAACGGTTTTGCATCACAATAAAGCCGATCACCAAAAGCGCTATATTAGCTATCATTTAAGAAATTCGTTAAATAGATAAATAATTAACAAATCTAGACAATTACTTTATTCAATACAATAATAAAGATGCATCAAACAATAACTTATTGTTTATACCAATAAAAAATTATTTGATGAAATATAAATAAGTAAAAGGAAATATAAAATTATGGAAAAGATTAAATATGTTATTTTAAGTTGTTGCTTGCTTTTATTATTTGGATGTTCTGGCAACAGAGAACCATTGCCTAGAACACAGATTGTGGAAACAGAAGTAATAACTTTAAATAATGGTGCGAATATTAAGGTGTTAACGGAAAATGCCATTAATGGAGAAGTAGTTAAAGATACGAATAGTTATTTAAATATTGTTACCCGAAGTAATACAGCACAAGTTGTTGGATTGAAAGTAGTTCAATTTGCCGCAGGCTTTTTTACTAGTCTTGGTGGCAACGTGAATACTTTTTCAAAGGAAGAATTAAAAGGTAGCTACGTAAATTCAGTACCAAATAATACCATGGAGCTTTTAAAACCTCAGTTATATACAATTTTAAAAAAAATAAAAGCCAACAAACAAAAAGAACACACTATCACCATTCAACCTTATAAATTTAAACTGATTTATGATGGTTTGACGGATAATAAATACAATTTTATTTATCAAACATCGATTAAAGCGGAAGGATTTTACTTTGCTTGTTCTCACAACAGTTTATCGGTAGAGGATAAAACCAAAACTTTTGACGAATGGGAAAGTAATAACTATCAGTTAGTTCAAGATATCACTTCACAATTAATCAATAATTGTATGACTCAATTAAATTCGACTGAAAATTTAACACAACTTGAAAATGCGCTGAAATAAGTATTAATTATCAGCAACATAGTACGCTAAACATAAAATAGATTGAATTTAGTTGATTATTGATAAAATTCTTTTTAAATATAAAAACCAGAAATTAAATAATAAATGTCTGGTTTTTTACTTTGCAAAATCGTAAATTATCCTATGTTAACTATCACCGTTTTGATTCAATTTAATTATCAATAGTAATCACTTACTTTATTAAAAATTATATTTATTACATACAGTTATATAAAAAACAGGGTTGTATGTTTTTTTTAGCCTAGAAATTTGCTTTCTATTCGCATTAAATCAGGAATTATTGCATAATACATGGCGTATTAAATACCGAACTTAAGTTAGGAATAATTATGGAACTTCTTTGTCCTGCTGGATCTTTACCATCGTTAAAAGTGGCGATTGATAATGGCGCTGATGCTGTCTATATTGGTTTGAAAGATGATACCAATGCCCGTCACTTTGCTGGTTTAAATTTTAATGAGAAGCGATTAATTGAAGCTGCGGATTATGTACATAAACGTGGTAAAAAATTGCATATTGCGATTAATACTTTTGCGCATCCTGAAAATTTTCAGCGGTGGCAACATGCGGTTGATACCGCCGCAAACATTGGCGCTGATGCTTTAATCATTGCCGATCTTGCAATGCTTGATTATGCAGCTGAAAAATATCCCAATTTAGAGCGCCATGTTTCGGTGCAAGCCTCTTCGACCAATGAAGAGTCAATTAAGTTTTATTATAATAATTTTCACGTACATCGAATTGTGTTGCCTCGTGTGTTGTCAATGCATCAGGTAAAACAGCTTTCTCAAGTGTCGCCTGTTCCGTTAGAAGTTTTTGCTTTTGGCAGTTTATGTATTATGGCAGAAGGCCGTTGTTACTTGTCTTCTTATTTAACTGGCGAATCACCTAACACTGTTGGTGCGTGCTCACCAGCAAAATTTGTGCGCTGGGAAGAGACCGAAAAGGGGCTTGAGTCAAGACTCAACAATGTTTTGATCGACTGTCATAAAAAAGGTGAAAATGCTGGCTATCCAACCTTATGTAAAGGTCGCTACTTTGTTGGTCAAGAGCTTTATCATCCGATTGAAGAGCCAACCAGTTTAAATACGATTGAACTTTTACCGGAATTATTTGCTGCTAATATTGCCTCGGTGAAAATCGAAGGTCGTCAACGTAGCCCGGCTTATGTTGAACAAGTGACCAAAGTATGGCGACAAGCTATTGACCGCTATAAAGCTAATCCACAATCCTATCAGGCAGAAAAAAATTGGATGGATACACTTGGTTCTGTTTCAGAAGGAACGCAAACCACATTAGGTGCTTATCACCGTAAATGGCAATAATGTAGAATTAACTTGCCAATTAGTCATTCACAATAAAGATGATTGAAATAGATTCATATTTTAATTAATGACAATGTAAATAAAATCGCTGTAGCGATTTTTAGTTAAATCAATCTAATATAAATATAGTGAGCAAAACGATGAAATACGCATTAGGACCAGTGCTGTACTATTGGCCTAAAATCGAAACTGAAGCTTTTTACCATGCTGCCACAAATAGTGAAGCAGACATTATTTATATGGGTGAAACGGTATGTACCAAACGCCGTGAAATGAAGGTGCCCAATTGGTTAGACTTAGCAAAAGAGATTGCCAAATCTGGCAAGCAAGTCGTCCTTTCCACTTTAGCATTACTTGAAGCGCCATCAGAACTTAATGATTTAAGGCAGCTGGTAAACAATGGTGATTTTTTAGTTGAAGCTAATGATTTAGCAGCAATTAACATTGCCCATGATAATCATTTACCTTTTGTGGCAGGTCCGGCTATTAACTGTTATAACGCTTTAACCTTAAAGTTATTACAAAAACAGGGTATGGTACGTTGGTGTATGCCTGTTGAACTTTCTCGCGATTGGTTAAACAATGTACTTAATCAATTTGATAGCTTGAATATAGCTCGAAATTTTGAAGTTGAAGTTTTCAGTTATGGGTACTTACCGTTAGCTTATTCTGCTCGCTGTTTTACCGCTCGTTCCGAAGATAGACCAAAAGATAAATGTGAAACCTGCTGTATTAAATACCCAACCGGCCGTGAAGTATTTTCACAAGAACAGCAAAAAGTATTTGTGTTAAACGGCATTCAAACGCAAAGTGGTTATTGTTATAATTTAGGCAATAATCTTAAAGAGATGAAAGGATTGGTTGATATTGTCCGCATCTCGCCATTAGGTGTTGAAACCTTAGATGTGGTCAAACAGTTTAAAGCCAATGAAGACGGATTAAATCCTTTGCACATTGAACATAAACGAGACTGTAATGGTTACTGGAATGGAATTGCAGGACTTGAACTTGCGCAATAAATATTTTGATGCCGAGCAATTTCGGGCCGATTTCCCCGCGCTCAATAATCAAAGTGTCTACCTTGATTCGGCAGCCACTGCGCTTAAGCCACAAGCGATGATTGATGCGACAGTACAATATTATGCGCACAACACCGCAACGGCTGAACGCAGTTTGCATCATAATGCGCTGCAGGTAACACAAACCATTCACACAACAAGAGAAAATGTTGCTAATCTGATTCATGCCAAACATAGCCATGAAATTATTTGGACGCGTGGCACAACTGAATCAATTAACTTAATTGCTCAAAGTTATGCTCGCCCCCTATTACAACCTGGCGATGAAATTATCGTTAGCGAATTAGAGCATCATAGCAATTTATTACCTTGGTTAATCGTTGCTAAGCAGACTGGAGCAAAAGTCATTCAATGGTCAGCGGATATTGATGAGCTTTCTTCACTCATCTCATCACGCACAAAAATCGTTGCGGTGACGCAAATGTCTAACGTAACGGGATTTTGTCCAGATTTAGCGCAAATTAGTCAACTTGTTCACCAAAATAATGCGATATTAGTGGTTGACGGGGCGCAAGGTATTGTTCATCAGCCAATCAATGTTGACAAGCTCAATATCGATTTTTATGCCTTTTCAGCACACAAGCTATATGCCCCAACTGGGCTAGGGGTGTTATATGGCAAAGCGGCGTTACTGGAACAAATGAGCGTTTGGCAAGGTGGCGGGAAGATGTTGAAGACAACCACATTTTCTGAATTTCAAGTTGCACAACTGCCCTACAAATTTGAAGCCGGAACGCAAAATATCGCCGGGATTGTTGGCCTAAATGCCTCGCTTAGCTGGTTAAATAAATGGGATGAAGTTCAGGCAGAAAACTATTTAATTCAATTATCCAATTATGCAAGATCGCAATTAAAACAGTTTGATGATATTCAATTTTATAGCGTCGAAGGTAGCCCTATTATCAGCTTTAATTTTAAGCATATTCATCATAATGATATTGCAATCTTATTAGGCGATCAAAATATTGCCATACGTACTGGAGAGCTTTGCGCTCAACCGTTGATGAATAAACTTGGTTGTCACGGTGTGATTCGTATATCGCTTATGCCTTATAATAATCAACAAGATATTGATAAATTGATAACTGCCCTTAATAATGCCATTGAGATATTTGCATAAATTTATGCTAAAACATCTATCTAAACTGAACTAGCATGGCAAATTTTTATCACCCTAAATAGGTCTATAATATGGTTTCACAACAATCTTTAACTGAACTATTTTCTCAGCAACATAACTGGCAAGATCGCTATCGACAACTGATACTTTTAGCTAAGCAATTGCCTGATTTTCCTCCAGATCAAAAAACCGAGGGAAATCAAGTGAACGGTTGTGAAAACCGAGTATGGTTAACTTATCAAAAACAAGCTGACGGCACATTTATCTTTCAAGGTGATAGTGAAGGAAGGATTGTTAAAGGATTACTTGCTATTTTGATCTTGATAGCCAATAACAAAAATGCCACGCAAATTCATGCTATCGACTTTCCGGCATTATTTAAAGAACTGAAAATTGCTCAAGAACTTAGCCAATCACGACAGCAAGGTCTGGCAAAACTTATCGAACGGATCGAATCAATAAAATAAGATAAAAAAAGGGGGAAATCCCCCTTTCTTTTATAATTTTAACTGATTAGTTATCTGGGTAAGTGTAAAGCGTAATCACCTTTTTAACACCGGCTACTTTACTGGCAACTTCAGCAGCAAGTCTGCCTTGTTCTGGTGTTAAGATACCAATTAAGAAAACTTCACCATTTTCCGTCACCACTTTTATCTTACGTGATTTAACTTGTGAATTTAGCATTAACTGAGATTTTACTTTAGTGGTGATCCATGTGTCATTAGTTACTGTGCCAGCACCCACTGGCGTTCCGATACGAATTTGATTGTAAACTGTTTTTACACCTTCAACTTCATTTGCTAAGCTTTCAGCTTTCTCAATTTGTTCTTGATTTGCTTGCCCGGTTAACAAAATATTACCGTCATAAGTGCTAGTTGAAATACGTGAGCCAATAAACATAGGTCCGTTATCTCTTAATTTACTGGTAATTCGTGAATTAAGCGTTGTATCATCAACTTGGGTTCCAGCAGTACGAGGATCGGTTGCAATTGTCGCTGTAGCGCCGGCACCAACGCCAATCAATGCCGCAACACAGCCTTGTAGCATCAATACGCCTGACATTAATAGTACCATTAAGGCGAATTTTTTCATTATAACTCCTTTCTTTTGTGGCTAAATAATGTATAGATGATTACAAAAAAATCGTATTTCATTATGCCTTGCACAAACTAATTTGCAAAACAATTTTGTTGCTTCTTGTAATAATTCCGCTATGCATTTTAATCACATTAAATTTCAAGACAATATGCCCTTTCAATTTATACATGATTCTGTTATCTTTCTACAACGCTATAAACAATATCTGTTATCAACTGAGTAGAAAATGGTTTCTCAAGATTTTATTGATTGGTTATACGCTTTATCGGCACCTATGGTTATGTTAAATAAAAAAAATGGTGCTATCTTTACGTCCCCTTATGTTTTCCCTGATGATACATTTATCGATTTAAGTGAGAATTGGGAGATCAATTCTCGGGAAACTTTTCTAAAACAAATATTTGACCTGGTTGATGACGGGCCAGCACAATTCATTTCACAACTCTATTTTAAATATTCACGATTTTCTGAAATTGAATGGCTTAACTATTGTGAAGAACAAACAGACATTCAGAAAATAATACTAAAATATGTGGAACAAACATTTCCAGCTTGTGGTGTTGCCGGTATTCGTAGTTGGGATTATGTAAGAGCCGCATATCTTATACGAATCGGCACAACCAATAAATATGTAACCGAACAAGAAGCTTTATGGATTTTAAATAGGATCAGTCTTCGAGCTCGATGTTTTTATGAATCATGGCAGCATTATCATATTGGCTGGTTTATTGGTCATCGATACAGGCAAACGTGGGGAATTGAGGACTTAGAGCAGTTGCATTGTCAATTAACCAGAACATCACAACGCCATGTAATGGCAGAACTATACACAGACAAAACATTGCCTTACAACTTATTACCTTGGTTTATTAATATTGAAGAATTAGAGAAACCAACATCATTAATGGAGTATGATTGGTCATGAATGATAACATATGGCAACTACTGGGCATTGAGAAAACGACTGATATTGCAACTATTCGTCAAGCATATCGTGCAAAATTACCCAATCATCATCCCGAAACCGATCCTGATGGATTTAAAGCGTTACGAGCCGCTTATGAAAATGCAATAGAATATGCCAAATCGCCTGAAAAATTTGCTGCTGAGTTAGAATCGGACAGCTCAGCACAAGACATTTCCCAGCCACTGACAGAAGAGCAGCTTAAAGAGAATGAAATTTGTACTGCTTATCAAATGCTTTTAAATGATCCAAAACGTCGCTTTAATGTCGATGAATGGCAATTATTTATCAGTTCATTTTATGACTATCCTATGGCAATTATTGATTCGGTAAAATGGCGTTTGTTAGAAATAAGCACTCAAGCAAAGAATATATCGCAATCATGCGCCAAATTACTCGCCGAAAGTTTACGTTGGCGACAACAGCTGATGATCGAAAAACCCGAACAATATGAAAAGTATGAGAATTTTCTTGAATATATTGATAGTGGCGATACTTTCAATTACGCATCCTTACCAACCACAAATATCGTACTACAAGATGCCACCATTGATTATATTGCTCACTGCCATTGGTTATATTGGTGGCGTTCACAAGATGAACTTGAGTCTTTTTTAATGCAAGATACAGTCATCTGTTTACCTGATGATAAAGACTTAATGATGCAATTTGCCAATTTTTACCGTGTGGCAAATATACCAAATCAATCTATTTTAGACTATGCTTTACAACGTATCGCCCAAAACGATGATGATGAGCGTAATATTATCGAATGGCGGTTTTTAGCGGCAATTCAATATACATTACTTACCGATAAACAAAATGCGCTACAAGCTTGGATTGATCTTTATAATACAGGTCATTATCAACAAAAAGCAGCCAGTTGGATAGCGGGTTGGTGTTCATATTTTGCGCAAGAGTATTTCCCACTATTATGTATCGCACTTAATGACTGTTATTGCCTAGCACCGACATCAACAGACAATAACTTTTATAATATAGTTCCTCAATGGTCTACGATAACAGTATCACGATTAGCCCAAATCGATCCTAGCGATTATTCACCAGAAATTGCTAGCTTTATAAATTGGGCGCTAGAAATAAATTGGAATTATCGCCAAATCCTGCCTTTGTTGTTACTGGACAATGGTACCAATCGTTTATATCGCTTATACCGACATGCCATTATGTTATGCCACGGTAATCAAACCTTATTACAGCAAATTCTTGAAGAACAAAGCGATGATATATTTGAACAATTTATTTTACAAAATCTACAACGTCAGGCTAAGCAACATTTAGTATGGCTAACCGAACTTGAACCGATAAAAGCATTTAAAGATTGGTTGTATAATAGTGATGAAGATCTTCCAATGCCAACCAGATTTGATATTGAAAGCGATAATGATGACGCGATATATGTGCGTTTATGGTTAGATAGGTTTGATTTAATTCCTAAGCATGCCAAAGTACATCTTTACAGATATATGAAATATTTTAATATGGAAATGTTTGACTGGCAGGTCTATTTTGACAATGAACAATATTACCAATTTCCATTTCCACCTAACGACTTGATCGATAAAGAGGCCTATTGGCAATGGTATCGTAGCTGTATGCTCGTTCTCGCTATTACTAATAACCCTTTAGAAACAGCCAAGTTAATTAAAAAAGAGAACAGTGATTTTATTTTAACCGATGATGATCCATTTCTTCCATTGGTCAATATCTTTAAGTATGGTAATTGGCAAAATGAATCAGAACTGTATAACTTGATAATTAATAACAATGAGATCACTAATTGTGTTTTGAGTAATTATCCTAACTCAATTGAAAACATCATTACCAATCCATACGACACTGATTTTACCCAAATTCCACAACATTTAACCGGATTTTGGCAAACAAAATTAGCGAATGAAAATCCTATCTATTTGATGCTGCTATACAAAATTGTTTTAAATAAAACAGCACAACAGTCTCAATTAGAGCACACATTACAAACGATTGCCGGCGACAACCTAAATCTTCAAAAAATTGCACACACTTTAATAAATGAAAAGCGCTTAACACTTTTGGCCGTAGGCAGTAAAAGTAAAGCTGCAAAGCAAGCTATCTTCATTGCTAAGCTGGCAAAACATTTATCCAATCCTTATGGCATCTGTATTCAAAAGCAAATTAATGCTTTGGATCAATTACGAACAGACGCGAGTAATAATTTAGTACTACGACTTTGCGCTGCATTGCTGTTAGCTGAAAATCAAGAAAATCAAGAAAAACTCAATGCACAATCACTACCTAAAAATGGGTATTTTCAGTTTTGGCGTTGGAATGGTCGCACAAATAATAAAGGCTTTTTTATACAGACCGTATGGATGACAATTTTTTTATTTCTCATTGAAACAAGGATACCTGCCTTCCTGAAAAATCTTGATCTACAAAATTTTGATTATCTCTTTCGAGGAATGTTATTTTGCCTAATATTCATTAATCTTATTTTTGCCATAAAAAGGCGTGTCAATGATACCGATACGGGGAAAAGGTTCAATATTTTTCGACTTTGGCAGCCAAGTATTGAACAAACAAATCGATACGGACCACCAATAAATGAGAAAGAAAACTAACAAAAACCCCTTTTATAAAAAAATAAAAGGGGATGTATTATAATCAATAGATTAATAATTCATTAAGTTATCTATCGAGGCTAGTTAAAGATGATTCAATTTCACAACGAATTGTTTCAATTTCCTCAGTATTTTGCCGATCTAATACGGTTAAAAAAGTTTCGATATACGAGCCAATCAAGCTGCGTTCATCACCTAATGATTGTGCCCATGCACGATCTAATCTAGCCAATAATGTACGATTTGGCATTTGATCTCGTGGATGAACTTTAAGCGATTTCAATCGTTCATGGCTTTCTTGTTTTTGTTTTTCTGTTAATCCTATCGGGCTATGATCGATGACTTTACCATGCTGTTGGCCGGTGGCATGTATTATCACATCGACTTCTAATAAACCATTTAAATCATAGCTAAATCGAACATCGATTCCTTGCAGCTCTTCGGTCGGCGTTAAAGGCACCTCAAACTGATCAATTAATACGTTGTTTTTAACAAGTGGGTGTTCGCCTTGATATACTGCAACAGAGATATATTTTTGCTGCGGATGTGTAGTATAAAAGGTTTTAACTTTTGAGGTCGGTACAATCGTATTACGTTCAATAATTGGGGAAAATAAACCACGAACATTATCGGAAGAACTTTCAATACCTAATGTGTAAGGGCAAACGTCGGTCAAGATAACTTCTTCCACATCTGCATTACGTAAACGACAAGCCGCTTGAACAGCCGCACCTTGTGCCACAATAGTGGTCGGATTAATATGACGATAAGGGAGTTTGCCAAATAACTTTGTCACTAACTCACGAACCACACCTAATTGCGATGAACCGCCAACTAACACAATATGTTCAAGCTGATTGGGCTTTAAACGGGCATCACTTAATGCTTGTTCAATCGGTGCTCGCAAACGGTTTAGCAAGGGTAACCAAATCATTCTAGCTCGACTTTCGTTAAGTGAAAATTGCCATTGTTTATCCTGCCAAAACCAAGTTAAATTATGCATTTTTTCGCCATTTAACTTACATTTTAACTGTTCAGCTAAATCTAATAATCGGGCATAGTCATCTGTTGCGATATCTTGTGGTTTAATATTCCACTCACTTAAGCAAGCTTTTACCAGTTCATGAGTAAAATCTTCCCCCCCAAGGTAATTATCACCTGCTGAAGCATGGACTTCGATAATTGGCAGGGAATACTCAAGTACTGTGACATCAAATGTACCACCACCCAAATCAAATACTAACGTATTTCCCGATTGCTCCTCGTGCAAGCCATATGCCATAGCTGCTGCGGTGGGTTCATTAATTAAACGTACAGCATTTAACCCGGCAAGCTCTGCGGCAAAACGGGTTTGCTTACGTTGCTCATCATTAAAATAAGCTGGTACAGAAATGACAACATCACAAATCTCCTGCCCTAAAAACGCTTGTGCATCAGCTTTTAACGATTTTAGTACCATTGCCGATAGTTCTGTTGGGGTAAATTTTTTATTGCCTAATTCAAAAACTTTACTCGACCCTAAATACCGTTTAAATGCAGCTGCTGTGCAATTGGGATGAGTGGTTAAGCGAGACAATGCTGCACGCCCAACTAAAATAGAATCATCATTATCAACACTGACAACTGAGGGGGTAACCAACTCGCCTATTGAGTTGGGAATTAAAGTTGGCTGACCGTCCTGCCAAACACAAATTAAACTATTTGTTGTACCTAAATCTATACCAATTGGAGGATGCATAACTTAACTATTCTCTTATGATTAATTCAATTAATAATGCGTTGATATTATATACATATAGCGGTTTTAGATACAATTTTTATCTAGAGACCACTTTGCAACATTTCTCAGCGTCTAAGTGATATATTCACGGGTAATCAGTCGGACGGTTATTCGACTTTAACAATTTGACTAACTAATTTCCCCGTTTTTAATTGCGTGGTGATATGCTCACCAATCACAACTTGGTCACAACTACGTATCACAATATTAGCTTGATTAGTTGTCACGCTATAACCACGCTCTAAAGTTGCCAGTGGGCTGACATTATTGAGTTGCGATGTTTGTAAAACAAACTGATGTTTAGCATGTGTAAGTTTCTGCTCCATTAAAGTCATGATTTGTTGCTGGCGTTTTTCAACTGTTTGGCGTAGAAGACGAATATCATTTTGCGGTGAGAGGCGTAATAATCTTCTATCTAAATAGTTATGAAGATTTGATTGCCGAAATAGGTATTGTTGAATGTTTTCAAATAGCGCATGACGGCAAGTTAACAGACGATTTGACTGTTTGGACAGCTTCGCTTGTGGGTGCTCAGCTTGCAATCGATGACGCCATTTATTAAGCATTTCCCGACGACGCATTAGATAATTGTCTATCGCCATAAAAAGATACTGTTCTTGTACTTGTAGACGCTTTATTTGATCTAAATTGTTAGTACTCACTAACTCAGCTGCGGCTGACGGCGTTGCCGCTCGAATATCAGCAACAAAATCAGCGATAGTAAAATCAATTTCGTGCCCGACTGCACTAACAATCGGTATTTGACTGGCAAAAATCGCTCTTGCGACCACTTCTTCATTAAATGACCAGAGATCTTCCAGCGAGCCCCCACCCCGACCAACAATTAATACATCACACTCTTGACGGTTATTAGCAATCTCAATCATTTTGGCTATTTGCCCTGCCGCTTCTGTGCCTTGCACTTGAGTTGGATAGATAATCAGATGTAAAGAGGGATCACGGCGTTTTAATATCTGGCAGATATCATAAAGCGCAGCGCCGGTTGATGAAGTGATAATACCGATTGTGCGAATATTTTCAGGCAAGGTTTTTTTATAAATTGGATCGAATAATCCTTCGTCAGATAATCGCTGTTTTAACTGCTCAAATTTTTGTTGTAACAAGCCAGCGCCAGCGGGTTGCATTTTATCAATAACAAGTTGATATTCACCTCGAGCTTCATAAAGTGTTACGGAAGCATTAACTAAAACTTGTTGGCCATTTTGCGGTGTAAATCCGGTTCGAAAATTGCTATTACGAAACATGGCACAACGCACTTGGGCGGTTTCATCTTTAAGTGTGAAGTACCAGTGACCGGAGGCTGGGCGTGAAAAGTTAGAAATCTCGCCAACTAACCAAATTTGACCAATAGCATCGGAAAGGAGATCTTTCACCATTTGGTTAAGATCTTTAACCGATAAAATCGAACGATTTTGCATGCTATTATCCTTATTATTCATAATATACGTTTAGGCTAAATCAAAATCTGCCCAAATCGGCGCATGATCTGACGGTTTTTCCATACCCCGAATATCGTAATCAATACCGGTTTGCTGGCAGTGAGCAAGTAATTTTTGGCTGGCTAAAATCAAATCAATTCGAAGCCCGGTATAGCTATCAAAGCCTTTTGAACGATAATCAAACCACGAATAAGCTTGCTCAGTTGGATGAGCATGACGATAAGTATCAACAAACCCCAAAGACATAAGATTAGTCATCCATTGGCGCTCTTCCGGTAGAAACGAACATTTACCAGTACGCAACCAGCGTTTGCGGCTATCTTCAGAAATCCCAATATCCACATCAGCAGGACAGATGTTCATATCGCCCATTATTAAAGATAACTGATTGCTCAATTGATGCTCGGTAAGATAGTCAATCAGATCTTGATAAAACTTACGTTTTGCCGGGTATTTAATTTCGTGATGTAAACTCTCCCCTTGTGGAAAGTAACCATTAATCACGGTTAAATTACCTTCGCTCGTGGGTAATTGTGCCATAATCAAACGACACTGCGCATCGTCACTATCCGTTGGGAAGCCACAGCTAACCGTTATCGGTTTTTGTTTTGTTAACAACGCCACACCATAATGCCCTTTTTGACCATGATAATGTAAGTGATAACCAAATTGCGCCATCTCTTCAACTGGGAATTGATCATTATGAACTTTTGTTTCTTGCAAGCCGATAATATCTGGCTGATGTTTATCAATAATTGCGGCTAATTGATGAATGCGAGCACGCAGACTATTAATATTAAATGAGATAACTTTCATAATTAACTTATTGTATTTGATTTAACGTTGTCATTGATCCATGCTATCAAAAATACGGTATACTGTTAAGCAATTACAGTAAAAGTCACCACTTGTGATAAAGGAATCACGGAATATGTCTACGGAATTACTCAAACTGCGTGATGAAATTGATGAGATTGATAAATCAATTTTATCTTTAATTAATCAGCGATTAGCGTTAGTTGCCGAAGTCGGCGAAGTTAAAAGCCAACACGGTATTCCTATATATGATCCTAAGCGTGAAGCTGATATGCTAGCGAAAAGACGGCAAGAAGCAGAAAAGCTAGGTATATCACCGGCCTTAATTGAAGATATATTACGACGCTTAATGCGAGAGTCATACATTAGTGAAAATGACAAAGGTTTTAAAAAAGTCTATACCGGTAAAGGATCTGTTGTCATTATCGGTGGTAATGGTCAAATGGGGCGATTATTTGCCCGATTATTTACCTTATCAGGCTACCAAGTAAAAACATTAGGTTCAAAAACCATGCATCAAGCCGCTGAAGTTGTTGCTGATGCCGCAGTCGTAATTGTCACGGTGCCAATCAATAAAACTTGTGAAATTATTCAACAATTACCGCCGCTGCCTAAAGATTGTATTTTGACTGATTTCACCTCGATAAAAGTAAAACCACTTCAAGCCATGTTAAATAAACATCCCGGCCCGGTTGTTGGTTTACATCCAATGTTTGGCCCAGATGTGCCTAATTTAGCCAAACAAATAATCGTCTATTGTGAAGGGCGTGAGCCAGCAAAATACCAATGGCTTATCGATCAAATGCGAATTTGGGGCGCAAATTTATGTGCGATCGATGCTAAAGAGCATGACAAATGTATGTCATTTATCCAAGCATTACGGCACTTTACCTCGTTTTCTTATGGGGTGAATTTGCAACGTGAACAAGCTGATTTAGAACAATTAATTGCGTTATCTTCTCCTATATACCGTCTGGAACTGATGATGGTGGGTCGTTTATTTGCTCAAGACCCTGAACTTTATGCCGATATCATTATGGCTTCAGATGATAATATCGAGCTAATCAAACACTATTATCAATGTTTTGGGCAAATGGTTGAGTTAATTGAAAAACGCAATAAAAAAGAGTTTATTGAGAATTTTAATCAAGTGACTAAATGGTTTGGTCCTTATGCAGAGCGATTTATTAAAGAGAGCCAAGTTTTACTAAAATTTGCTAATGATAATCGTGAATAATTTTATACTCAAACGTATACATTTTCTGAAAGTTCTTGACAAGATCCGGATTAAGATTACGTTTTAAATAATTTAATTGATGACTTTTAATGATACGTTAGGCAATGATAACCCATTAATATAATGAAAGTTATCAAATACAAGGCGTCAAAATGAGGGAATAACATGTCTAATCGAAAATATTTTGGGACTGACGGAATTCGAGGCAAAGTTGGGCAGTACCCTATCACCCCAGATTTTGCCCTTAAATTGGGTTGGGCTGCCGGAAGAGTGCTGGCCAAAGAGGGGGTAAAAAAAGTGCTGATTGGTAAAGATACCCGTATTTCCGGTTATATGCTTGAATCGGCACTTGAAGCAGGCTTCGCCTCAGCCGGTGTTGCCTCAGCCTTTACTGGTCCAATGCCGACACCGGCTATCGCCTATTTGACCCGAACATTTCGCGCCGATGCCGGCGTGGTGATTTCCGCCTCACACAACCCTTTTTATGATAATGGCATTAAATTCTTTTCAACCGAAGGAAAAAAGCTCGATGATGCGATCGAACTTGCAATCGAAGCGCAACTGGAAAAACAGATCGACTGCGTCGAATCAGAACAACTAGGACGAGCAAGCCGAATCACCGATGCCGCTGGTCGTTATATTGAGTTTTGTAAAAGCACATTTGATCACGATTTGAGTTTATCTGGTTTAAAAATTGTGGTGGATTGTGCTAATGGCGCAACCTACCATATCGCCCCGAAAGTATTGCGTGAATTAGGCGCAAAAGTTACAAAAATTGGCTGCGAGCCAGACGGTGTAAATATCAATCAAAATTGTGGCGCAACTGATATTAAAGCGTTATCTGAACGTGTTTTAAAAGAGAAAGCCGATGTCGGTTTTGCCTTAGACGGTGACGGGGATCGCATTATTATGGTTGACCATAAAGGCCGCAAAGTTGATGGTGACCAAATTATCTATATCATTGCCAGAGAAGCGCTAAGACAAGGGCAACTTAAAGGCGGTGTGGTAGGAACATTAATGAGTAATATGGGGCTTGAATTTGCCCTCAAAAACCTCGGCATCCCTTTTGCTCGGGCTAAAGTTGGCGATCGTTATGTTCTTGAAAAACTGATTGAAAATAATTGGCGGCTCGGTGCTGAAAATTCCGGGCATGTGTTACTTCTCGATAAAACCACAACCGGTGATGGTATTGTGGCCGGTTTACAAGTGCTGGCGGCAATGGTTCGCAACAATATGTCTTTAGCTGATTTATGTAGCGGAATGAAAATGTTACCGCAAGTATTAATCAATGTCCGTTTTGCCGGTGAAAATGACCCTTTACAAAATGCAGCTGTCAAATCTGCAATTGCTCAAGCTGAAGCACAACTGGCTAAAAATGGTCGTGTTTTAATTCGCAAGTCCGGAACAGAACCGCTTATTCGGGTCATGGTCGAAGGACGTGAAGAAGCCGAAGTACAAAAATTAGCAGAACAAATTGCCCAAACAGTGAAAACCTCTAATTAGCTCAATTTAACCCCATTAATTAAATAATCAATGGGGTTAAACTTCCTATAATATAATCGTTAATCGAACTGTTATTATTTACACAAAATTAGTAAAAAGTGTCTAAATCCTTTGATTTGTTAATCAAATCTTGACTTTATATAGGCAATTGGGTTTAAAATAGTGACTTCGGTTATTATAGCGATTGCTTATACCTATATGGTTTAACATAAGCAGTGTTTTTTTATTTTTAGGAATAGGTAAGAGGGTTTTATGTCAGTTTCCTCTCCAGCTTCACCACAAGCTTATATCAAGCATCACCTTGAGAACTTGCAGGTAGGTTCAGGTTTTTGGACCTTTAATCTTGATTCATTGTTCTTTTCAATTCTACTCGGCGCGCTCTTTTTATGGATTTTTTATTGTGTAGCCCGAAAAGCAACAAGCGGCGTACCAGGAAAATTACAATGCGCAGTAGAAATGATTTTTGAATTTGTCAACAACACCGTAAAAGACATGTTCACCGGTCAAAATAAACTCATTGCCCCGCTAGCATTAACGGTTTTTATTTGGGTCTTCTTAATGAATTTTATGGACCTTATCCCAGTTGATTTCCTACCTTATGCCGGTCAATATTTAGGTCTATCGCATTTAAGAGTGGTACCTACAGCGGATGTTAGTATTACCATGTCAATGTCTTTAGGCGTATTTGTGCTTATCATCATTTATTCAATCAAGTACAAAGGAATTTCCGGGTTTATTAAAGAATATACCCTTCACCCGTTCAATCACTGGGCATTTGCGCCTATCAACTTAGTACTTGAATTGGTCAGTCTATTAGCGAAACCTGTCTCTTTAGGGCTTCGATTATTTGGTAACATGTATGCAGGTGAACTTATCTTCATTCTAATTGCTGCATTATTACCATGGTGGTCACAATGGGTACTATCTTTACCATGGGCTATTTTTCATATTTTAATTATTACGTTACAAGCATTTATTTTTATGGTGTTGACGATCGTCTATTTAGCTATGGCATCGGCAACGGAAGAACATTAATTTTAATTTAAATTTTTTTTGTCAATAAACTGGAGTATATAATGGATACTAGTATGTTATTTGTAGCCGCAGGCATAATGATGGGATTAGCTGCAATTGGTGGTGCAGTTGGTATTGGTTTATTAGGTGGTAAATTTTTAGAAGGTGCTGCTCGTCAACCAGAATTAATGCCGATGCTACGTACTCAATTCTTTATCGTTATGGGTCTGGTTGATGCGATCCCAATGATTTGTGTGGGTATTGCACTATATGTCATTTTTGCTGTCGCAGGCTAAAAATAATTTAAGAGGAATTGTCTCATGAATATGAACGCAACTCTCCTCGGCCAAGCAATTACATTTGTATTGTTTGTTTGGTTCTGTATGAAGTTTGTTTGGCCTCCAGTTATCCGTGCGATTGAAAAACGCCAAAAAGAGATAGCCGATGGACTTGCTTCTGCAGAAACAGCAAAAAAAGATTTGGAATTAGCCAAAGCAAATACATCTGACATAATGCAACAAGCTAAGGTCGAGGCTAATGCAATTATTGAGCAAGCAAATAAACGTAAAGCCGCTATTCTTGAAGAAGCTAATCAAGAAGCATCTCGAGAAAAAGAACGCATCGTTGCTCAAGGACTTGCCGAAGTAGAGGCTGAACGTAAAAGAGCTAGAGAAGAGCTTAAGCAACAAGTCGCTACACTCGCTATTGCTGGTGCAGAAAAAATTATTGAACGTTCTGTTAATGAAGCCGCTAATAGCGACATCATTGATAAACTTGTAGCGGAATTATAGGGAGATTAGAGCAATGGCTGACTTAATTACGGTTGCTCGCCCTTATGCTAAAGCTGCTTTTGATTTTGCGGTAGAAAAAAACAGCATCGAATCATGGCATAAAATGTTGGTGTTAACATCCCAAGTAAGCAAAGATGCACAAGTAAGAAGCATCTTAACATCTGACATGAAAACCGATTCGGTAGCAAATTTACTCATCAATATCTGTAAAGATGTCTTAGATGAGTTTAGTACTAATTTTATTAAGATAATGGCCGAGAACAAGCGTTTATCCCTTCTTCCTGAAGTGTTAGCTCTGTTTGAAC
Source organism: Gilliamella sp. B3172 (assembly GCF_026536465.1). Classification (NCBI taxonomy): domain Bacteria; kingdom Pseudomonadati; phylum Pseudomonadota; class Gammaproteobacteria; order Orbales; family Orbaceae; genus Gilliamella; species Gilliamella sp. B3172. The sequence goes on from NZ_JAFNOA010000010.1 coordinate 23,618, forward strand.
AATATTGCTTAGATAAAGATGCCCAAGCAGATGTGGATGTGATTTCTGCCAGTGAGCTAACAAGCGAACAACTTAATAAGATTTCTATCGCTGTCGAAAAACGTTTATCACGAAAAGTAAAACTAAAATGTCAAATCGATAAATCGCTCATTTCTGGTTTTATTATTCGTACGGGCGATATGGTTATTGATAGTAGTATCAGAGGGCGTTTAAATCGTTTAAATGACGCTCTACAGTCTTAAGGGGACTGATAATGCAGCTAAATTCAACTGAAATAAGTGAACTAATTAAAGAGCGGATAGCTCAGTTCAATATTGTGAGTGATGCTCACAATGAAGGAACCATTATCTCTGTTAGTGATGGTATTCTTCGAATCCACGGATTAACTGATGTCATGCAAGGCGAAATGATTGCATTACCAGGCAACCGTTACGCAATGGCATTAAACCTTGAACGAGATTCAGTCGGTGCGGTCGTTATGGGCCCATACGAAGACTTGTCAGAAGGGATGAAAGTCCAATGTACTGGTCGTATTTTACAGGTACCAGTCGGTGACGGTTTATTAGGTCGAGTGATTAATACTCTTGGTGAACCAATTGACGGAAAAGGCTCAATTCAACATGACGGATTTTCACCGGTTGAAGTGGTTGCGCCGGGTGTTATCGACCGTCAATCTGTTGACCAAGCGCTACAAACAGGTTATAAAGCCGTTGACTCAATGATTCCAATTGGTCGTGGTCAGCGTGAACTTATCATCGGTGACCGTCAAACCGGTAAAACCGCATTAGCAATCGACGCCATTATCAATCAACGTGATTCTGGTGTTAAATGTATCTATGTCGCAATCGGTCAAAAACAATCTACTATTGCTAACGTAGTGCGTAAACTTGAAGAGCATGGCGCACTTAAAAATACCATTGTGGTTGTGGCCTCAGCTTCTGAGTCAGCAGCATTACAATACTTAGCGCCTTACGCGGGTTGTGCGATGGGCGAATACTTCCGTGACCGTGGTCAAGATGCGCTAATTGTTTATGATGATTTATCTAAACAAGCGGTTGCTTATCGTCAAATTTCATTACTACTCCGTCGTCCACCTGGGCGTGAAGCTTATCCTGGTGACGTATTCTATCTTCACTCACGTCTACTTGAACGTGCAGCTCGTGTTAACGAAGCTTATGTTGAAGAATTCACTAAAGGTGAAGTAAAAGGTAAAACCGGTTCATTAACTGCGTTACCAATTATCGAAACTCAAGCCGGTGACGTATCAGCGTTCGTACCAACCAACGTAATTTCGATTACTGATGGTCAGATCTTCCTTGAAACCAGCCTATTTAACTCAGGTATCCGTCCTGCGGTTAACCCAGGTATTTCGGTTTCACGTGTTGGTGGCGCAGCGCAAACGAAGATAATGAAAAAATTATCAGGCGGTATTCGTACAGCACTTGCACAATATCGTGAATTAGCGGCATTCTCGCAATTTGCATCAGACTTAGATGAAGCAACAAGAAACCAATTAAGTCATGGTGAAAAAGTAACTGAACTATTGAAACAAAAGCAATACGCTCCAATGACTGTTGCAGAACAATCAATTGTACTTTACGCCGCTGAACGTGGTTATCTTGAAGATGTTGAACTTGCAAAAGTATTATCATTTGAAACAGCACTTCTAGCTTATGCCCACAGTCAATATGCTGATTTTGTCAAACTAATTGATGAAACGGGTAATTACAATGATGAGATTGAAAGTAAGTTAAAAGCAATGCTTGAAAGCTTTAAATCAACTCAAACTTGGTAAGGGCGAGGTAACAAATGGCTAATGCAAAAGAGATTAGAACCAAAATTGCCAGTATCCAAAGTACGCAAAAGATCACTAAAGCAATGGAAATGGTTGCCAATTCAAAAATGCGTAAAACGCAAGATAGAATGGCAGCTAGTCGTCCATACGCTGAAATGATCCGTGAAGTAATTGGACATTTAGCGTTAGCTCAGATAGGCGCCAAACATCCTTATTTAGAAGAAAGAGATGTAAAACGGGTTGGCTATCTTATCATTTCAACCGATCGTGGTTTGTGTGGTGGTTTAAATATCAATCTATTTAAAACTGTCATTGCTGACATGTCAGCATGGCAGAAAAAAGGCGTTGAAGCAGATCTTGCTTTGATTGGTTCACGAGGGGTTTCGTTCTTTTCATCCGTGAAAGCAAACATCTTAACCCAAGTAACCAATCTAGGTGATGAACCAACTTTATCTGATTTAATCGGTCCGGTAAAAACAATGCTTGAGGCATATGATAACGGCAATATTGATAAATTATATATTGTTACTAACAAATTTATTAATACCATGTCGCAAAAGCCAACAATACAGCAGTTGTTACCATTACCTGCATCAGAAGATAAAGAACTTAAAACTTCATCATGGGATTATATTTATGAGCCAGATGCAAAATCATTATTAGATGTGATTTTACGTCGTTATATTGAATCACAAGTATATCAAGCAGTGGTTGACAATTTAGCGAGTGAACAAGCAGCAAGAATGGTGGCCATGAAAGCAGCAACAGATAACGGTGCAAACTTAATTAATGAACTACAAATAGTGTATAACAAAGCACGTCAAGGTGCGATCACTAATGAATTAATTGATATTGTATCCGGTGCAGCCGCTGTTTCAGGTTAGTGCTAAATATTGGCTTACAGTTAAGAAAAAGACGTAGAGGATTAAAAATGGCTACTGGAAAGATTGTCCAGATCATCGGTGCGGTGGTTGATGTCGAATTCCCAGAAGATGCAGTACCAAAGGTATATGATGCATTAGAAGTGGAAACTGGCACCGAAAAATTAGTTCTGGAAGTTCAGCAACAATTAGGTGGTGGCGTTGTTTGTTGTATCGCAATGGGCTCATCTGATGGTTTAAGACGTGGACTTAACGTCGTAAACACTGGCCACGGCATTGAAGTACCGGTAGGTACTAAAACGCTAGGTCGTATTATGAATGTACTTGGTGATCCTGTTGATAAAGCAGGCCCAATTGGTGAAGAAGAGCGTTGGGCAATCCACCGTGCTGCACCAACTTATGAAGAACTTGCCAACTCAACTGAATTACTTGAAACCGGTATTAAAGTTATCGACTTAATTTGTCCATTTGCTAAAGGTGGTAAAGTCGGTCTATTCGGTGGTGCAGGTGTTGGTAAAACCGTTAACATGATGGAGTTAATCCGTAACATCGCTATCGAGCACTCTGGTTATTCAGTATTTACCGGTGTAGGTGAGCGTACTCGTGAAGGTAATGACTTCTATCACGAAATGAAAGAATCAAACGTACTTGACAAAGTATCATTAGTTTACGGTCAGATGAATGAGCCACCAGGAAACCGTTTACGTGTTGCGTTAACTGGTTTAACCATGGCTGAAAAATTCCGTGATGAAGGTAAAGACGTATTATTATTCATCGATAATATTTATCGTTATACCCTAGCCGGTACTGAAGTGTCTGCGCTATTAGGTCGTATGCCATCTGCGGTAGGTTACCAACCAACCTTAGCTGAAGAAATGGGCTTACTACAAGAACGTATCACTTCAACCAAAACCGGTTCAATCACTTCAATTCAAGCGGTATATGTACCTGCCGATGACTTAACTGACCCATCGCCAGCAACAACCTTTGCTCACTTGGATGCAACAATCGTATTAAGTCGTCAAATCGCATCATTAGGTATTTACCCAGCGGTTGACCCACTTGACTCGACAAGTCGTCAATTAGATCCACTTGTTGTTGGTCAAGAACATTATGATTGTGCTCGTGGCGTTCAGTCAATTCTTCAACGTTATCAAGAATTAAAAGATATTATCGCTATTCTTGGTATGGATGAACTATCAGAAGATGACAAATTGACCGTTGCCCGTGCTCGTAAGATTCAACGCTTCTTATCACAACCATTCTTCGTGGCAGAAGTCTTTACCGGTTCGCCAGGTAAATATGTGCCATTAAAAGACACAATTAGTGCATTTACTGGCATCATGAACGGTGATTATGACCATATACCTGAACAGGCATTTTATATGGTTGGTTCAATTGATGAAGCGATTGAGAAGGCGAAATCTCTGTAAGAGATTCATTGAACGGAGAGAGTATTATGGCACTAACTTCCTATCAATTAGAAGTTGTTAGTGCTGAATCTCACCTATTTTCAGGTGATGTTCAGCGAATCAGAGTCACAGGGCGAGAAGGTGAACTAGGAATCTATCCGGGTCATACTCCCCTACTTACCACCATTAAACCGGGTATGGTAGGCATTGTGAAAGCAGATGGTGAAGAAGAATTTATCTATTTATCTGGTGGCATCCTAGAAGTTCAACCGAATATAGTGACAATTCTCGCTGATACTGCTATTCGAGGCGAAGACTTAGACGAAGCCAGAGCACAAGAAGCAGTTAGACAAGCCCAAGAGCACATTAATCACCCAAGTGATGACATGTCATTTGCCCAAGCATCTGCCGAACTATCAAAAGCATTGGCGAAAATGCGAGTTATTGAATTAACCCGCCGTATTGGTCAATAACTTAGTTACCAAAATAAAAAAGGTTACCAAAGCAAATTTAGTAACCTTTTTATTTTGTTATAGCGTTACGTTAATCAATCTGTAAATTATAAATCGCTACATCTAAAACTCACATAGCAAAAAATGATAATACAGGCTATTTTAATAACATTGCCTGACTCATTTTGAATTTGTGATTCATAGGTATTTCATCTCTTAATGGAAGCTTACTCTATTTATAGTTGACATCCCATTTGAATATCGCAACGTTGATAAGGTGATGCGATACCTTTAATTTCAGTAAATCCCAATTTACGATAAAGCCTTATTGCTGGCGCTAATATAGTATTACTTTCTAAGTAAATTTTTTTTGCACCTAATTTTTTAGCATGAATTAATGCTGTTTGTCCTAAATGATAACCTATTTTATTACCTTGTGCTTGAGGTGAAACAGCCATTTTTGCCAATTCAAAATCATAATCACTATCATGCATTTTAATTAATGCACAACTGCCTACAGGTTGATCATCTATTAAAGCAATAAAAATATATCTGCCTTAATCTAAAATATATCTGCCTTAATCTAAAATATATTCATGGGGATTGTCTAATGCTTTATAATCAGACTCTTCCATCACAAAATACGTTTGAATCCATTGTTTATTAATCGATTTAAATGCCGATTGATAACAGGCTTGATAAGGAACGATACAAAACATTATTTGCTCAAAATTTAATTTGTTAGTGAATTGATATTATCCCATTAACTCTTTATATAATAGAAATAATAACTAATTAATTTTAAAAGCAAAATTGACATCTCTTGCCAAAATTGATTTTTAATTCCGATAAATAATCGAAGTTAACGACATAAACATTTTCATAGTAAAAATCGCATTCAAACGCACTGCAGATACATAATCGAATATTTATAATAATAGGATACTGGATTTATTATTCGCTATCAGCGATAATTTTAGTAACTTTCTCGACATAAAAGCAACTATGTTCACCATTTACCATTCAAATCAAGTCGATCTACTCAAATCACTCGTAAGTGAATTGATGCAAAGGCAACCACTACAAGACGTATTTACGCCGGATGTTGTTATGGTACAAAGTCAAGGAATGGCGCAATGGTTACAAATTGAACTTGCCGATGCACTTGGCATCGTTGCCAATGTGGCGTTTCCTTTCCCAACAGATTTCATTTGGCAAGTTTATCAAACATTGTTACCCGATGCGCCATTGGAAAATAGCTTCAATCCGGAAGCGATGACTTGGCGTTTATATTATTTAATACCAAAGCTAATTGAGAGATCAGAATTTAGTGCACTAAAAAATTATCTCAATATTGATCAATCCGAAAAAAAGCTTTATCAGCTTGCAACTCGAGTTGCTCGTTTATTTGACCAGTACTTAGTATATCGCCCCGACTGGCTGGCAAAATGGGAATTGAACCAAACAGTAAATGAATTAAATCATCATCCCGATGAAATATGGCAAGCGCAATTGTGGCGAGAGTTGATTGCAATTAGTCAGCCTTATCATCGGGCAAATATTTACCAACAGATGCTTGAAATCTTATTAGATGATAGCTTTGACAGTTCAAGATTAGCTCCGCTACCTAAACGCATTTTTATCTTTGGTATCACCTCATTACCGCCCATATATCTCTCTTTACTTTCGGCACTTGGACAACATATTGATGTACATTTAATGTTCAACAACCCTTGCAAATGGTATTGGGGCGATATTGTCGAAAAACAGTTATCAGAGACCTTAACCACCCCAGATAAAATCCCCAATGCATTACTCACCTCATGGGGAAAATTGGGGCGTGATAACCTTTATTTATTACAGGAATTTGAGAATAAACAAGATATCGATGTCTATGTTGATCATGACCGCAACAGCCTGTTACATGCTATTCAACAAGATATTTTAGAACTTTATCAAAGTGAGCAAATTAATCGGGAAATTAATAAGGCCGATAAATCGATAACGTTTCATGCTTGTCACAGCCAACAACGTGAAGTTGAAGTACTTTATGACTATCTACTTTCAGCATTCGACGCCGATCCAACACTTGAGTTACGTGACTGTATTGTTATGGTTTCAGATATTGATAAATATGTCCCTTATATTCAAGCTGTTTTTGCTAATGCCGATAAGCAACGTTATTTACCTTTTACGATTTCAGATCAAAAAGCCCGGAATATTGATCCCATTGTTCAAGGTTTCTTTGCTATTTTAAATTTCCCACAAAGCCGATTTACCGCTGAAGAGCTATTTAATTTACTGGAAATACCCGCCATTGCTGAAAAATTTGCTATAAATGAATCACAACTGACACTGTTGCGCACTTGGATCATCGAATCAGGAATTCGCTTCGGGCTTGCAAATGCACATAGCTGGTTATTCGGTCTGGAACGATTGTTACTTGGTTATACTATGAGTAGTGAACAAGGCGGCTGGCAACAAATTTTACCCTATGACGGCGCAACCGGTTTAGATGCAGAATTGATTGGTCAATTAGCTGAATTTATTAGCGTAGTACAAAAATGGTTAGTCATCCTCAATGAAAACAAACCATTAATTGAGTGGCAAAGCTGCTGCGTTGAGCTTATTAATGACTTTTTTATTAGTAATGGTCAACGTGAAACAATTTTATTAATGATTCAAGATGAGTGGCAAAAACTAATAACCAGCGGTTTACAGGCTAATTTTACCGATAATATCTCCATTACGATTTTGCACGACGCCATGCAATCTCGCTTAGAACAAAATCACTTAGCTCATCGCTTTTTAGTGGGTAAAATTAATTTTTGCACCATGATGCCAATGCGATCTATTCCATTTAAAGTAGTTTGTTTATTAGGCATGAATGATGGTGATTATCCAAGAACCTCGCTTCCACTCGATTTTGATTTAATTGCACAGCACCCAAGACGAGGCGATCGAAGTCGACGAACTGATGATCGTTATCTATTTTTAGAAGCAATATTATCGGCACAAAATCAGTTATATATCAGCTATATCGGGCGAGATATGAAAGATGACACAGAGCGTTATCCTTCGGTATTAGTCGATGAACTTTGGGACTATATAAACCAGTATTATGCTGATAATTCTGAGGATAAATTAGATTCAATATCCAAAACAGCTAATATTTTACGTGTTATGCACACACGCACCCCATTTAATCCGCAAAATTTTCTGAGCGATTTTAAAAGCTATGCAGATGAATGGTTACCGGCTGCATCAAATAAAGGTCAAAGTCAGTCATTTATTAGCGATATACCGAAAATCACTGTCGATAATATTCATGTTGATGAACTTAAACGTTTTTATCAACATTCAATCCGCTTTTTTCTACAAAAGCGATTTAATTTTTATGTTAACTATTTAGATGATACGCTACCGGATGCTGAAAATTTCAATCTCGACAATTTTCAACGTTATCAATTAAATGTCCAAATTTTAAATCAATTAATTGATCCAGAGCGTAGCGCTACTGATAACGTTTATCCACGCTTAGCCTTAACCGGTGAACTACCCGACGGTGCATTTGGTGAAATAATCTATGATGAACAGTATGAAGCTTTGCAACCGTTAGCAAATAAAATTATGCAAGAGCGACTTAGCACATCAACCTTAGAAGTCAATTTAGCCATTGCGATTAACCAACAACACTATCCATTACAAGGCTGGTTAACCCATATCCAATCTGACGGTATTTTTACTTGGCGCCCGTCTAAACTTTCCATTCGTGAAGGGATTGCCTTATGGATAGATCATTTACTGTATTGTATTTTAAATCCCGATAACGTCGATAGCCAAAGCCGTACTTATGGACGTGAAGATACCGAGTGGCGGTTTTTGCATATAAATGCCAATAAAGCTTTAGCATTTTTAACCGATCTTGTCGAAGGCTATTTACAGGGAATCAATCAGCCTTTATTACTCCCATTGAAAAGTGCATGGAGCTGGTTGGTTACAGCTTATAACTCCAAAACTGGCGAAATAGAACCGAGCGAAAAAGCTTACAATCAATTACTTAGCACCTGGCAAGGTGGTTTATACCATTTTGCAGAGTGTGACCAGTACTACGCTCGTATCTATCCGGAATTAACCGATGATTTAATTGAACAAATTACCCTTTTAGCTCAGCGATTTTTATTGCCAATATTACAACATCAAGTAATTGAATAATAGGAGGCTAAATGTTTATTGACACACATTGCCATTTCGATTTTCCTCTTTTTACTGATGATATAACTGATTCAATCCGACAATTGCGTCAAGCCCAAATTGCCGGTTTAATCATACCCGGGGTATCGGCTAATCACTTTAATACCATATTGCAACTGGCGAACGATTATGATGAAGTTTATGCTGCTTTGGGCTTACACCCTATCTACCAACATACACAAGCCGACCTTGAGCAGCTTGGCCATATTGTTAAGCAAAAACCTAAAAAGCTGGTCGCAATTGGCGAAATTGGTTTAGATAAATATGATCAAACTATTGATTGGCAACAGCAATTATCTTTTTTTAGATCACAGCTAGCGCTTGCCAAACAGTGTGATCTACCGGTATTAGTGCACTCTCGTAAAACCCATGACATTATCTATCATGAACTTCATCAAGCTGATTTACCGTGTCGGGGCGTGATTCATGGTTTTTCCGGTAGTTATCAACAAGCCATGCAATTGATCAAAATTGGTTATTATATTGGCGTGGGTGGGGTAATAAGTTATGCCCGAGCGAATAAAACCCGCAACACTATTGCCCAATTACCTCTTGAGAGTTTAGTATTGGAAACTGACGCTCCCGATATGCCATTGTGTGGCCGACAAGGGCAAGCAAACCGTCCCGAGTATATTGTTGAAACGTTTAATATTCTTTGCCAACTTCGAAATGAGCCGGCTGAGCAAATACGCAATACGATATTAACAAATACCTTGACGCTATTTAGTAGAATCAATAAAATGGAAAGACCACATAGCGATTAAAATAACTCTATAATTTTTATAAAGTTATATCAATGAATCACAAGGCGGATTCTTATGGCTAAACGTTATAATCAACTGTTTGTTCAATCCCTAATTTCACTTACACGCCTATTCCCTTTATGGGCAATAGTTTGTGCATTTATCGCCTATTTTTTCCCTAATACTTTTATGCCTGTGAGGCCCCATACTTCACAACTTTTAATGTTTGTGATGTTCACAATGGGCGTTACGTTAAGTATTGATGATTTTAAACGGGTGGTAACCAAACCCAAAGCGGTGGTGATATGTACGCTCTTGCACTATATCGTCATGCCATTAACTGCCTTGATTTTATCTAAACTCTTTACCATGCGACCTGAGTTATTAGTCGGTATGGTGCTGGTTGGTAGTGTGGCAAGCGGAACGGCATCAAATGTAATGATCTATCTGGCTAAAGGCGATGTGGCGTTATCTATTACCATTTCTTCTGTTTCAACACTCGTCGGCGTTGTAGTTACCCCTATTTTGACACTTTTACTCGTCGGGACAACCGTTGAAGTGCCGGTTTGGGGTATGTTGGTGCATATTGTCCAAATCGTTCTTATTCCTATAATGCTAGGCTTACTTGTTCACCATTTCCTTAATCCTGTCGTAAAAAAATGTGAGCGATTTTTACCTTTAATGTCGATGATCTGCATATTACTCATTATTTGTATTGTAGTTGCAGGTAGTCATGCGCAAATTGGTCAAGTTGGCTGTACCGTTATGTTTGCCGTTATTATTCATAATGGTTTAGGACTCATTGGCGGATACTGGGGCGGACGTTTATTTGGCTTTGATGAATCAACCTGCCGAACGATGTCGCTGGAAGTCGGCATGCAAAATTCAGCCTTGGCAGCAACACTTGGCACAACCTATTTTTCAGCACTATCCGCACTACCTGCTGCAATATTTTCAGTTTGGCACAATATTTCCGGATCCCTACTTGCTGGCTATTGGCAAGGCAAACCTGTTAAAAATAAGAAAAAAGCCAACAATTAATTTATATTGTTGTAAAATGATTTTTAACTGCTCTCCAAAGTTTACCTAAACAAAACTGGAGAGCTCATTTTCGGGGATTGCTTCCAATCCCTACACCCGGCATATCAAATCAAATTTAGGCTAAACAAAAATGAATAGCGAATTACAGTTACCACCGTTTGTGTATCGAATTTTACCTTGGATTGCAGCTTTTGCTTTTTTTATGCAGTCGCTCGATACCTCCATTTTAAACACAGCATTGCCGACTATGGCAACAGATTTAAATCAATCGCCATTGAATATGCAATCCGCTGTGATTTGTTATGCATTAACCCTTGCCTTATTTATTCCGGTCAGTGGTTTTTTATCTGATAAATTTGGTACAAGAAATATTTTTGTCATGGCAGTAACACTGTTTACCTTTGGCTCATTGCTATGCGCATTATCCAACTCATTAATTTTTCTGGATATATCTCGAGTTATTCAGGGTATTGGCGGTTCGATGATGGTGCCGGTATCTCGTTTAGTATTAATCAAAGCATTCAAGCGTAGCGAATTTTTAGCGGCGTTAAATACCGCAACGATTCCCGGTCTAGTCGGGCCGGTTGTTGGTCCTGTTTTAGGTGGGTATTTAGTCGATATGGTTAGTTGGCATTGGGTGTTTTTTATTAATATTCCCATTGGTGTGTTAGGTGTGATAATAAGCTGGAAATACATGCCGAATATAAAAGGTGAGCGCATGCCTTTTGACTTGCTTGGCTTTATCTTTATTGTTATCACTTTTATTAGCGCAACGTTAGGGGTCGAGTTATTAAATGAAGGTCAACCTGCTTACATTTCGTTAATTCTTGCCGTTGTCAGTATAATATTTTTAATCATTTATCGTTATTATGCGAAAAACAAACAAGCGCCATTATTTCCATTAACACTTTTTAACATCCGCACCTTCAAAATAGGCATTATAGGCAATCTAATTTGTCGATTAGGTATTTCAGGCGTGCCATTCCTTATCCCACTGCTATTACAAGTCGGCTTTGGTTATTCCGCTATATTTGCCGGTATCATGTTGGTGCCTATGGCGGTTGCCTCAATCTGTACCAGAATATTTATCCCACATGTTTTAGGTCGGTTAGGCTATCGTTTTGTACTAATTACAAATACTATTTTAGCTGGTCTGTTAATAATTTTAATGTCTGAACTCAACGCTTCAACGCCATTAATATTTATTGGCATACTGCTTTTTTGTATTGGTGGTGTTAATTCCATGCAATATACCGCAATGAACAGCATCACATTAGCGGATTTACAAGGAGAATCAACCAGTAGCGGTAATAGCCTTATGGCCGTTAATCAACAATTAGCAATCAGTTTTGGCACCGGTTTAGGTGCTGTCTTGGTAAGATTGATAAGCCGTTCAACCAGCACAATTCACGCTTTTCAATTAACATTTGTTATACTAGGTGTCGTGACTGTATTATCCAGTATAATATTTGCTCAACTCACAAAACAAGACGGAAAAAACTTAACCGCTCATCATCAAGAAACAAGGAGATAAATGTATGTTTCAGTACCAAATTATTCCGGTGACGGCTTTTCAAGAAAATTGCAGCATTATTTGGTGTGATCAAACAATGGAAGCGGCCTTTGTTGATCCTGGTGGTGAACCGGAATTACTCAAAAAAGCGGTTGAAAAGTTAGGCGTAAATATTAAACAAATTTTATTAACGCATGGCCACTTAGATCATGTCGGAGCGGCTGTTGAATTAGCTAATCATTATGATGTCAACATTATTGGCTCTCAACAAGAAGATGAATTTTTGTTTACGTCTTTACCTGAGCAATGCATACAATTTGGTTTCCCCTTCATTAACCCTTTTTTACCCGATCGTTGGCTAAAAGAAGGTGACAAAATTCAAGTTGGCAACATCTCGCTTGATGTACTTTTCTGCCCCGGTCATACGCCCGGTCATATCGTGTTTATCAATCATCAGGATAAAATAGCCTTTGTAGGCGATGTGTTATTTAATGGCAGTATAGGGCGAACAGATTTTCCTAGGGGCAATCACGCAGATTTAATTTCATCAATTACTCACAAATTATTGCCACTTGGCGATGATTTTATTTTCGTACCCGGACATGGCCCGATGTCTAGCTTTGGACATGAACGACTCAATAATCCATTCTTAGTTTAATCTCAAAAGGCGCTATGCTATCACTGCTTATTAGGGTGATAGCTAACATTATTTCCAGTTCAGTTGTAAACTATTTTTATAAAAAATAGTTTACAATAATCAATAATGCTTTATTATGACCAGATTAATCATGTATCAAAGGTAAAAAATAATGAAGCAACAAATGACAACTTATTACCCTACTTTTATCACAACTCTGGTTAACTTATCTACCTGGCAACGTAAGCTACTTACCACCACCAGTGCGGCACTACTGTTAGGGCTGGCAGCCAATATTAGCATTCCTACTTACCCGGTTCCGTTTACTTTACAATCGTTAGCAGTACTGCTTATTGGCGCTTTTTTAGGCCGTAAATTAGGTGCATTAGCCATACTGCAATATCTACTTTTAGGTGCGATAGGATTACCATTATTTGCCAATGGTAGCGGTGGTATTATGGCTCTGGCATCACCTTCGGCAGGTTATTTATATGGCTATGTGTTTAGCGCTTATCTAGCCGGATATGCAGCAGAAAAAGGCTATGACCGCCACTTTATTCTGGGCTTAATTGCCTTTGCCTGCGCACATCAATTGCTTTTCGTATTTGGTGTGGTGTATTTAATGGGCTATTTACATATTAGCTTTGTAGAAGCATTTAAAGTGGGATATCTGCCATTTGTAGGGGTTGATGCATTAAAATTTATTATTGCGACCTTTACAATGTTTTCACTTTGGCGTTATCGTGCTAAAAAACAATAATATTAAGTGTGGTGATATTCTCTTCCAGTATTTAAGGGAAGAGAATACATTTAATGGTGCGGTTAGCTATAGTGGTTCAGCGCCCAATGACAATGAATTGATGAATAAAATAAATCATGTAGGATTATATATTGGTCAAAATATTGTCATTGAAGCCATACCTAAAAAAGGCGTAATTAAAAATACACTTAACCGATTTTTGACTGCTGGTAGATACAATATAATTGGTACCATTAATAACCAATTAGTGATAAAAAACGCATTAATGCGTATCAAAGCTTGTATAGGCTTCCCTTATAACGATAGTTTTGATGCTAATGCCAAAGGTTTTTACTGTAGTGAACTAATAACTTATGCCTTTAGGCATCAAACGGGCGAAGATTATTTTCAATTATATCCAATGAATTTTAAAGATTTAACCACAGATCAGTTTATCCCTTATTGGATCGATTATTACCGAAATCTTAAGCAAACCATTCCGCAAGGTGAGCTTGGTTCTCATCCACAACAGTTATTAAGACAAAAGGAATTATTCAAGACAATCCTAACACTTGAATGCTAATAAATGGAGGTAATAAAAAACTGATTAACAATTTAAAATAATTTAACTATTGACATAGCGCCATAAAATCTATAATATGCGCGCTACATTTCGGTTCCTCCATAGTTCAGTCGGTAGAACGGCGGACTGTTAATCCGTATGTCACTGGTTCAAGTCCAGTTGGAGGAGCCAACTTTCCACTTTATCTCATATCGATATATTTCTGTTTAATTATAAGTCAATATATTATATTTTTTCGGGTTCAAATGCGGGTAAGCAAAAATGCTCATTTTGTTCATCACTAATCTATCTTGTTACCTCTAAAGCGTCAGAGCCTTGGGATGTATGAAAATGGAATAAATAACTTTCACTAGTTCTTTTGGAGAAGTTACGAAACCTAATTAAAAGTATTAAAAATTTATTCATTATTTCCAATCTACATTGTTATTTTTTATCATGCTCTTATATTAAGATTAATCTATTGATTGGACTAATATCCAAGCATTGAATTATTATTTAGGTATAGTTGAAAGTTCTTTTAACTCGACTTCGTACAAATCATCAAAGTTGTATATTTTTTTAGATATTATTTTATTTCTTTCATATTGCGTAATGATTTTGTAGTCTTTACCGAACTCGTCGGGGTGGTAATATGTAGTTTCTATCAATTCGCCTTTTTCATTATATTTTTTCCATAACCCAACTTGGATTCCTGTACCATTATAACTTCCTTGACATCCTGATAATTTTAATTTTCCATTTGGAAAATACTCTATTATAGGTTTTTGACATGGAGTACTATCAATGGATATAGTTGGTGATAATTGTATCAAGCTAATATTTTTATCTATATAAATGTAATTTTTATCTTGCTGATAATCTTGAGGTATATATGAATAACTTACTATTAATTTTTTCTTTAACTTAAAGGTAAATGTATCTTTTTGAAATGAAATAGACATAAATTCTTTTAATAAATATCTTTCTGAGTCACTTCTTGGTTCATTAATTAAAAAATCTGATATGATTTTCTCATTTTTAATTATGATAACCTTATACCATTCAGTACCTATATCTGCTGTTGCTTCAATGACAAAAACTATATAAGGAGATTGTTGTGAAGATGAATATTGATAGATCTTGAAACCAGGACCGTCATATTTTAGGGGAGCATAATCGATCACCCCTATCTTTTTGTTATTTGTAAACAGGTTAAAGGTTTCGCTTGTATTACTGTAGGTAAACCTATATTTTTTACTTTTAAATAAATTTCCGGACTCATCATAATCTAACACTTTGAATTGATTAAAATCAATTCTAGTTGTCTTACTATATTTTTGCTTGTCATTATTTATTTTAGATATTTGGTTGGATGTAGAATTTTCTTTACACCCAAATAATAATAAAATATAAAGAAATATAATTAATTTATTCATTTTCTTTGTCTTTCCTTTTTTACTTTAGTTTGTTCTTCTTCATTTATAGTTTTTAATCTTACGAAAAAAGCAGGATTATATCTATTTATTAAACCCTTACCATTACCCAAAGGTTTTTTGCGATTTCAAAATGTAAATGAGGATTTATTACACCTTCTGCATTTCCTGTATCTCCAGAATAAGCTATGATACTTCCACTTTTTACTTCACCAGATGTTAATACAGCAGAGTTTAAATGAGCATATCTTAAATAAATATAATCAGCATTAATATCAAATTCTGGTCCAGATTCTATTTCTTTAGTAAATTCTAGTTGATAGTCTCTTCTAGACGCTCTTAAATCTTTTCCTTTAACTTTTAAAACAAGAACATTACCATAACCTTTTTGACCTTCATTTGAATAACTCACTATTTCACCATCTAAACATGCTTTACATGGTGTATTTATATTAGCAAAAATATCTAATTCTTGATGAGCTTTATCTGAACCATCAGCGTATTTTCGTACCATACCAAATGCTCCATTTTGTTCCTTATGAACACCTGAGGAATTATAATATGTTCTTTGAGGGTTATCGATTGGATCATGCCATATAATGGGGATAATTTGAAAACTTTCATTTTCACCGATTAAAAAATCATAATATCTTGAACCCTTAACCGTATCGAATTCACCTGTAAGAATACCTTTAAAATTTACCTTAGTTGCGTTGGTATCTTTTATTTCTGTTCTTATGGTTAAACGGGTACTTTTATTTTCAAGACCATTTAATTTGTTTTGTAATCCCTGATACACTTTATCATCTTTAGGACGAATTTCAATCTCTTGGATATACTCAATTTTCTCATCAATAGTAAATTGTAGTTCGGTTTTTTCAACTACATTCACTAAAAAAGGAATAGATTTTTGTGGATATAAGTTTTGCTCATTACCTTTTTTTCAAGTTCACGAATACTGATAACCAAAGATCCTTTAGGGGGCTTACCGTAACATTTAACAACAAGATAAATTTTGTTACCCAAACAGGCTTGATTTAATTTTAAATAGGTATATTCATTAGGTTTATTCGGGGCATTTACTTTTTTTGCAAAATAGGCATCCGCTACATTAATATCAAAATCAGATTGATGTAACAAATCATAAACAATTTGGTTAGGATTGGCTGAAGAAGAATCCACTATTTCGGATTGATCGTTAGAGGATTTTATATTTTCTGTCGGAAGGCTTTCGTTTTCCATTATGGGATGTTTAAGTTGTGATGTTTATTTTTATTTATTGTTTACTTACCACCATTCATATTTATAAGGGTGATAAGCATAATAATCATTTGTTTACTACACAATCTTTAATTCAATTCATCAATTTCTTTATCCACAAATTTACGTTCGACAAGCTCACCGTCTTTATAGGTTTCTGTGTACAAAAGTTTGCCTTTTTTAGCAGAAGATAGATCCTTAGAACCATCTAATTTCTTTTGATAGTCTAATTGATAACATTTCCGGACACCATCAAGTAAACCATTTTTATATTCCGATTCGAGATAAATATAACCGATATCTAGAGGCGCATATTTACTGCCTGTTATCTCTATCCATACCCCCTCGCGAGTATGGTTTTGAACTAAACCTTCCTCTGTAACATTAAGATCTGTATTTTGAAAAGAACCATTAGTATCATAATAACGGATGAATTTGCCTTGGGGGGTGAGTTGATATGTTCTTTTTTCTTTAGCAGCACTGTCTGTCTCATCACTACCAAATCTCCTAATAATTATTTTCCCATTATCATAATAGAAAAATCGATAGCCTCTACTCAGATCATTTCCATATTCGTAAGTGGCTACTAATCTATCCACAATTTGATGAGAGCTGATAGATATAATGGATTGAAAAACAAGATGATTTCCATACTCGCAATGGTTGCATTCTAACTCAAGATTCTCGGTGGTGAGTAGAAACAGATCAAACTGAGGAAAGCCGGCTATTTTTTCCACATGAACTGTAATTTTCTGGTTTAAAATATCGT
>NZ_JAFNOA010000010.1:41203-107854 GCF_026536465.1 Gilliamella sp. B3172
GTTGCCAATGTGTGGCAAAAGGATATAAAACATGTTTATCACCAATTGGCGGGCTGGCAAGCGGAGCTTGCATAATTTGGGTAATAAAATGGTCTTTTTTATTTTTATTAATCGGTTGGCTATTCGCCATTTGCTTACAACCTATCATCAAGAAGATGATGATAAAGGGTATAACTATCGTTTTCATACTATATTACCTCTTTTTAATTTTAGCCACTTCATCATCTATAAACACCCGATTCACAAGCTCACCATCTTTATAGGTTTCTGTGTACAAAAGTTTGCCTTTTTTGCGGGTGGATAAGATGGGTTCATACAGTTCATTATATTGTTGTTCTAATTGATGACATTTCCAAATACCAACAGGCAGGCCATTTTTGTATTCCGATTCGAGATAAATATAACCGATACCTAGAGGCGCATATTTACTGCCTGTTATCTCTATCCATACCCCCTCGCGAGTATGGTTTTGAACTAAACCTTCCTCTGTATCATTAAGATCTGTATTTTGAAAAGAACCATTAGTATCATAATAACGGATGAATTTGCCTTGTGGTGTCAGTTGGTATGTTCTTTTTTCGTTAGCAGCACTGTCTGTCTCATCACTACCAAAATCCCTAATAATTATTTTCCCATTATCATAATAGAAAAATCGATAGCTTCTACCCAGATCATTTCCATATTCGTAAGTGGCTGCTAATTTATCCACAATTTGATCAGAGCTGATAGAGATAATGGATTGAAAAATAAGGTGTCTTCCATACTCGCAATGGTTGCATTCTAACTCAAGGTTCTCGGTGGTGAGTAGAAACAGATCAAACTGAGGAAAGCCGGCTATTTTTTCCACATGAACTGTAATTTTCTGGTTTAAAATATCGTTGATATTAAATGGGATATCATAGGAATCCTGAACAATCTGCTTTAAATTTTCTTGGGTTAAAGTAATCTTATAGGATTGTTCTGATTGGGACTGCTTATCTAAATTTCTGGCCAATTCATAAAAAGCTTTTTCACTCCCCGAACGTTCATTTTCTGTTTTTGCATGTTGCCAATGTGTGGCAAAAGGATATAAAACATGTTTATCACCAATTGGCGGGCTGGCAAGCGGAGCTTGCATAATTTGGGTAATAAAATGGTCTTTTTTATTTTTATTAATCGGTTGGCTATTCGCCATTTGCTTACAACCTATCATTAATAGGATGGTGAAACATACTATTATCAATCTCATTGCCAATATTCCTTGTTTATTTTTTACAGTGTTTCCCCCGTACTTTAAAAAACGCTTGTATAGAATAACGGGTGCAGTATATGAGTGCGGTTTTCAGAATTTATGGAGAGTATATACCTGATTTCAGATAATAGTGAATTTATTTCTTCTTTATTTTAGGTGGATTTTTAATTGATAAGTTACTTTGAATAATAACAATTTTTGCCGATATATTTTTTTATTATCACGCATATTATGCACGGCAATCCATAGTAAAAAAATCCTGAATAATTATATATCATTTAGTCGCAATAAATTGGTATATCATTATTCAGGATTTTTATGTTGATTTTCTATAAAACTATTTAAAACTAATTCTTTTTTAAAACTATAATTTTCTATTGCGTAATACGCCATATTTGAAGTAATCTTCCATTCCTATATTATCCTCAGTATTGTAATCAGCAGGTATAGGGCAGTCCAATATTTTGGTTTCAATTGGTAAAGGTTTTAATTTTACTTCCTTAGTGACTTCATAAATTTTTTCAATCTCAAAAAAAACATTTTCTTCATCAAATGTACCCAAGCAAATTCCATTTTTATTATTTTCTAATCGAACATCAATAGAATATACATATTTATTAGCAACGAGGAGCACATCTCTTAAAATGTCATTTTTATCATATAAGAGAATATAAAAATTTTTATGATTATCTTTAATTTCAATGGGTCGAACATAATAAAACTCTGCATCAAGACCAAAAGTATCTGGAAGCATATAGTCTTCATTATTAAGATTAAAAAGCTTGTCTAACTCTTTTGATTTAAAATAATCATTATTTCGATCATATTGTGCTTCATAGACAAATTTTGTATCTATATATTGATTTTCGTAGGCATTACAACCGAATGGTAAAAAAATTGCTAAAAATAAACTAATCAAATAGTTTTTAATTTTTATGGTAGTGCGGTTTATTTTCATTTTCATCATCTTTATCTTTGGTATTATAGGAATTTAGTCTAATTTTTGCCGATATATTTTTTTATTACCACGCATTTTATGCACTGCAATCCATAGTATAAAAATCTAGAATGGATAAATACCATTTATTATCTAATTGGGTTAGATAAAATATAAAAATATTTTTTTCATGATTCGGTATTATACCTGGAAAGTTTTCTATATAAACAACTTTAACTGTTTTAGGGGCTATTATATCGGCAATGGCTTGATATTCCTCCCAAACAGGATTTTTTTCAAATTGATAGTGTTTTAGTTCCCAATGATAATAATCAAGCGCTATTTTTAAAGCCTCAATATTTTTTTCTTTTGAATTGGCATACAGACCTAGTTTAGTGACTTTTTCACTACATGGATCAAATGTAGGATATTGTTCATATTGTATTTTAGGATTGCCAGATATTGAAAACCCTAGCAATTCATCGTCTACCCAAGACGGTATTGTATTTTCAATTATTTTATTATTCGATTTAAATTGTTCAATTCTTCTCATTGTTGGGCTGGTACTTCCATTATATACAATGAAAAGACCTATATCTTTATTAATATATTGGTTAATTTCTTTAAAATTCTTTTTATTAAAAAGGTCAATAAGTTGATAAACCGTAGCATCAAAATGTGGGATTGTTTGAGTCACTGCTGATTGATTTTCTATTTTTTGACTACATGCTATATTAGCCAAAGACAATAGAATCAGTAATAATATTCTCATGTTAAAATTCCCATGTTTTTTAGTTGTTTATCTTTCTTTCGAACTTAAACTTCATTTGCCATCAAATTCAACTTTTCCTTGATTTATCCATTGATTATCTTTCCACTCGCCGTCACACATATCTACCCCTGACCTAACAACTTTTGAGTTTTTGATATCGATAATGATACATTGATAGTTTCCGTTTAGTTCCTGTGATGTTCCAACATAACCTTTGCTAATAGTATCCATTTCAACATAATGTTTATTTTCAGATATTTTAAAATCAATTGAATAAATACCTGCATATACGTCATCGTATCCTTCATATCCTTCGATTTTAGATATAACACCGTTTCTACTTAGTCTTGGTTCTGAATAAAGTTTGTAATCTTTAATATAATTTAAGAAGATTAATTCTTCTTGATCGCTGATTTTTAGTTTATAGGCATAGCCTGATTGACCAGATAAATGCGTATCAGACTGCAAATCTATCTTAGGAGAAACCTTAGGAGTAGAAGAAGGAGGAGACTCTAAAAAAACCTCAGTAACTACGTAATCATATTCAATGGGAGTGACATGATCATCAGCTTGTTGACTCTCAATTTTTTGACTACACGCTATGTTAGCCAAAGACAATAGAATCAGTAATAATATTCTCATTTTAAAATTGTTTCCTTTTACTATTAAGTCGACTGACAGGAAAAGCAAAAAAATTCAAACCCCAAAAAGTAATATGTGGTAAAAATTGCTTCATAGGGTTTTCTCTTTTGTATTTTTACGTTTTAAAAAAAACAGTATAAGTAAAACTGAAATATTAAGAATTAAAGGAATCTTATAAATCATATCAATGATATTTTGTCCTATCATTTCATTTTCATCAGAAAACAAAACATAATAACTATTGTAACTTAAATCATTAATATAACTATAGTTTTCAGAAAGAGGATTTAATTTTAGCGCCATAAAAACTGTAGGATCATCTTTACAAATAAGAATTTGGGTAAAACATTTAATTAATAGTAATAGTATTATTAACATCTTTAATAATTTCATTTTGTCATCCATTTATAATCTTATTGGATAGATTGAATTGTGAATTTAATCCAAGAATACCCTTCATAAATATTACTTTTTTCATATTCTTTTCTTCCAATAATATAATGATATTCAATATCTACCCAATTATTTTTTACAACATGTCATTTTTCTACATCATTGCGCTAAAACCATAAAATCTCTCGCTGGAGCCAATTTTAGGAATTCTGAAACCTGTTAAAGCAGATTTTTATACCAAATATCTCCCCAGCTCCCGCATAATACGCCAAATCTTCACTATTGTATTTCTTAATAAAAGATTCATAATAAACATCGCGCTTAATTGTCCATATTCAATATAAAGTAGGACACAGATCGATAAGATTAAAGGAGATTTACCAATGCATGTGCACTTTATCATCCACGAAGATTTCGAAGCACCTGGCGCATATGAGCAATGGGCAAAAATGCATCAACACACCATTAGTTATTCTCGTGTTTATCTTGGTCAGCCGCTTCCCGATAAGATAGATAAGATTGATATGTTGATTATCATGGGCGGACCACAATCGCCAGCAACGACAAAAAAAGAGTGCCCGCATTTTGACTCATTAGCCGAGCAGACCGTCATATCTACGGCAATTAAATTACAAAAAATAGTCATCGGTGTCTGTCTTGGCTCGCAACTAATTGGTGAAGCCTTAGGTGCACATTTCGAGCATAGTCCGGAAAAAGAGATTGGCAAATTCCCAATTACGTTGACCGAAGCAGGCAAAAGAAATCCGCTTTTTTCTCATTTCGGTGATTGTTTGGCGGTCGGCCACTGGCACAATGATATGCCGGGTTTAACTCAAGATGCCAAAATCATTGCTTATAGTGAAGGCTGTCCACGACAAATTATTGCTTATGGCAAATTGGTGTATGGTTTTCAATGTCATATGGAGTTAACCCATGAAGTGGTTGAAAAGTTGATTGCCCACTCGCAAAATGATCTTAATCAAGCCGCTAAATATCGTTTTGTTGATACTGAAGATAAATTACGCAGTCATGATTACAGTAAGATGAATTATAAACTCTTTGTTTTCTTAGATAAACTTACCCAACTTTACCTATCATCAACCTCAAATTAAGAGGTTGATTGTTCATTGTAATAATTGTAGTTAGGCGAAATGATCAAGTAGATAAGCCAGAAAAACGGCGTAATTTGAGGCTAAAATTAGGTAAAAGTATTTTACCTTAAAACGTAAATTTCATTGGTGGAAAAATCGCAAGTCATTTAGTGTCGCCGATCTTAATAATCGTTCATGTTGCTACTTGCATAAAAAACATTATTCGGTTTTATTCAGACAGCTAAAAGATGTAGATATGTATTTGCAATATAACAAAATGACCAATCTCCGTTTAGCATTGAAAAACTTAATAGCTTATTATCAGGAAGTAAAATTAGTCAGCGAAAATGATGCTATCATGATGTCTATCCCACGCCTAACCAATCATGACACTCATTAATATTAAACGCTAAATTGGTATAAATTGATTAATTATTAAATAGTCATTAACTATCTAAACAATAGATTGTGAGTAAAACAATTTAACCGTATACTCAATTAATTAAAGCAATAACTAAAATCTAATTTTGAAAGGAGTATCCTCATGGCCTATACATTACCACCACTTCCTTATGCTTATGACGCATTAGAACCGTATATCGATTCAGAAACGATGCATCTTCACCATGACAAACATCATCAAACTTATGTCAACAATGCTAACGCACTTTTAGAATCTTTACCGGCCGAACTCAAAGATTTATGCCCTGAAACTTTACTTCAAAATTTAGACAAAGTACCAGCAGACAAACTGACTGGAATTAAAAACAACATGGGTGGTCATGTTAATCACACCCTATTTTGGGAACTACTCAAAGTTGGTACTGAACTTAAAGGCGAACTAAAAGCAGCGATTGAGAAAGATTTTGGTTCAGTTGATGCATTTAAAGAGAAATTTTCAAACGCCGCTGCTACTCGTTTTGGTTCTGGTTGGGCTTGGTTAGTATTGCAAAATGGCAAACTAGAAGTTGTCTCTACTGCAAATCAAGATTCACCGGTAATGGGCGAAAAATTTTCAGGTGTTTCAGGTACGCCAATTTTAACTTTAGATGTGTGGGAACACGCTTACTATTTGAAATACCAAAATCGTCGTGTTGATTATATCGGTGCATTTTGGAATGTCATTAACTGGGACAAAGTTGCTGAGTTATACGCTCAAGCTAAAAAATAGACTTTTTAAACATCATACCCTCCTGTTTGATCAATGACGCTTTATGCGTCATTTTTTTCTTAATTAAGCTCATTGCTTTGACCCGATAACAAATTGGCAATTGCTAAAATATACTTAAATCCGCTACAATGGGCGATTATTTAAATATCAGAAAACCGAACAAATTAACACATGTTTGAAATTAATCCGATAAAATCCAAAATAGCCGAACTTACCGAGCGCACAAACGTGATTCGGGGGTATCTTTGACTATGATCTCAAGAAAGAGCGGCTTGAAGAAGTCAACGCCGAATTAGAACAGTCCGAAGTTTGGGCAGATCCCGAAAAAGCACAGGCGTTAGGTAAAGAACGAGTCACACTTGAAGAAATCATAAATACTATCAACTCATTAACCCAAGGCCTTGACGATGTCGAAGGTTTACTTGAACTTGCTATTGAAGCCGAAGACCAAGAAACTTTCGATGAGGCTAATGCTGAGCTTGAACAGTTAGAAAAGAAACTGGCCGGACTTGAGTTTCGCCGTATGTTCTCCGGTGATTATGACAGTGCCGATTGTTATTTAGATATACAGTCGGGGTCTGGTGGTACTGAAGCGCAAGATTGGGCTGAAATGTTACTGAGAATGTACTTACGTTGGGCTGAATCGAAAGGATTTACAACTGAAGTTATGGAAGTTTCTGACGGTGATGTTGCCGGCATTAAATCTGCAACAATCAAAGTATCGGGTGACTATGCTTATGGTTGGTTACGTACCGAAACCGGCGTACATCGTTTAGTTCGTAAAAGCCCATTTGATTCAGGTAATCGCCGTCATACATCATTTGCATCGGTTTTTGTCTATCCGGAAATTGATGATAATATTGATATCGATATTAACCCCGCTGATCTTCGTATTGATGTTTACCGAGCATCCGGCGCCGGCGGACAACATGTCAATAAAACGGAATCAGCTGTTCGAATCACGCATGTGCCGACGGGAATTGTGACGCAGTGTCAAAATAACCGTTCTCAGCATAGTAATAAAGATCAGGCCATGAAACAGTTAAAAGCAAAACTGTACGAACTTGAGATGCAAAAGAAAAACGCTGAAAAACAGCAGATGGAAGAAAACAAATCTGATATCGGTTGGGGCAGTCAAATTCGTTCTTATGTGCTTGATGACTCAAGAATTAAAGATTTGCGTACCGGCGTTGAAACGCGTAACACTCAGGCCGTTTTAGACGGTGATTTAGATCAATTTATTGAAGAAAGCTTAAAAGCAGGTTTATAAACCGCTTGGTTATAAATAAAAGGTAAAATTATGTCAACACAGCAAGAGCAACAAAACCATATTGAAGAGTTAAATAACGAACTAGCTATCCGTCGTGAAAAGCTAGCAAATATTCGCCAGCAAGGTATTGCTTTCCCAAATGATTTTCGTCGTGATGCTATTTCAAGTGATCTTCATAAATTGTATGACGATAAAACCAACGAAGAATTAATTGAAAATAAAATTACCGTTACCGTTGCCGGCCGTATGATGATGCGCCGTATTATGGGTAAAGCTTCTTTTGTTTCTTTGCAAGATGTTGCGGGACAAATCCAACTTTATGTGACCCGAGATGATCTACCTGAAAACTATTATAACGAGCAGTTCAAAAAATGGGATTTAGGCGATATTGTTGGTGCTAAAGGTTATCTATTTAAAACCAAAACAGGGGAGCTTTCGATTCACTGTGAAGAGATTCGTTTATTAACCAAAGCGCTACGACCATTACCGGATAAATTTCATGGCCTTGCGGATCAAGAGATGCGTTATCGTCAACGTTATTTGGATCTTATCACTAATGAAGAATCAAGAAATACCTTTATCGCTCGCTCAAAAGTGGTAACTGAAATTCGTAACTTCATGTTAGAAAACCACTTTATGGAAGTTGAAACCCCAATGATGCAAGTGATTCCTGGTGGGGCATCAGCTAAACCTTTTATTACGCATCATAACGCCCTCGATTTAGATATGTACTTACGAATCGCACCAGAACTCTACTTAAAACGTTTGGTCGTAGGTGGCTTTGAGCGTGTGTTTGAAATTAACCGTAACTTCCGTAACGAAGGGGTTTCGCCAAGACATAATCCGGAATTTACCATGATGGAAATGTATATGGCGTATGCCGATTATAAAGATCTGATTGTATTAACCGAAGCACTATTCCGTCGCTTAGCTATCGCGGTAACCGGTGATGCAGTTGTACAATACGGTGAACACACTTTTGATTTTGGTAAACCATTTATCAAAATGACCATGCGTGAAGCGATTTGTCATTATCGACCAGAAACCAATAATGCGGATTTAGATGATTTTGATAAAGCCTGTGCGATTGCAAAAGCCGTGGGAATCAAAGTGGAAAAAGGCTGGGGGCTTGGTCGAGTTGTGACTGAAATTTTTGAAGAAGTTGCCGAAGCTAATCTGATTCAACCAACATTTATCACCGAATACCCGGCAGAAGTCTCACCACTAGCTCGTCGAAACGATGAAAACCCATTTGTGACAGACCGATTCGAGTTCTTTATTGGTGGTCGTGAAATTGGTAATGGCTTCTCAGAACTTAACGATGCCGAAGACCAAGCACAACGTTTTGCTGATCAAGTATCGCAAAAAGATGCCGGTGATGATGAAGCTATGTTCTATGATGAAGATTATATCACTGCATTAGAACATGGTTTACCGCCGACAGCAGGGCTAGGAATTGGGATTGATAGAACCGTAATGCTATTTACCAATAGCCATACAATTCGGGACGTGATTTTATTCCCAACAATGCGTCCAATTAAATAGTTGCTACTGACTTAAAACTCACTTATAAACATAAGTGAGTTTTTTATTGCCAAAAACCTCGCTTCTTAACTTTTTATGTAAAACGCTAAAAAAATAACCCACCCTAGTTGAGGTGGGTTTTTCATGAGGGGCTAGGTCACAAAAATGCTTCTTTATTGCAAGGCTACGTTGACTCATCGAGTCAACTAGCCTTTAACAACTTAACGCTATTTCTGCTACTTTCTATTCTCCAATCCTAAGAAATTAGAATTAAGGCCAGACGCAAAGCCCTTTGCTTTTGTTGTAGTCTTCTTTCTCTTCATCGTAGACGCCCCAATCTATAGTACCCTCGTCCCCGAACACAATAAAGTGGTAGGTAATACCAATTGAGTCACCAGTCCAGTACCAGTGGGGAGTAAAATCAGTCTCAGGATAGCTGCGCATAGTACCCCACTCAGTAAAGAAACCTGCACCAATGTGACGCTGGTAAACGTTACTCGGTGAAGGAGGGGTTGCACCGACTGAGCCTTCGCAGCTAACAGCTGCATTGTGACGCTGGCAAGATGCATTGGTTAGATCTTTTACCTTAGGAATCCGATAACCTATATTATTACACCAAGCAACTGTATTCGGATGAACATAAAAACCATTACCACGACCGACGAACCACTGCTTTAAGACAAACCCATACTTGACCACAGCATTACCATTACTATCACGGCCAACTAACTCGAATGTCTGAGGTAAGGTAGGTTTAGCAACAGGACCGGGATTATTTAAACCCCACTGAGATTGGGATGCAACTGGGCCTGTTAATGTAACACGAACCCCTGTACTTGTAGAATTGGTCATAGTAGCTGTGATACCACCATGTGAAACTGGAGACCACGATAATACCTGATTATTACCACTAATAGCTAAATCAAAGTACAAATTGTTACCACCAACGGTAGGAAAGTTTAAATCATAAGATGACTGAGGAAGAAAGCCATTATTCGGATCCCACATCGTAGCTGGGCCAGCATAAGCACTTACACCATATTTCAAGCTAGGCTTGGCAAAACAAACCACAGGCCCCGTCTTAGGATTAACATAATAAGTAACATCATTTGCACTGAAAGTACTACCTTGTGGAATGCCATAACGTGTAGCTAATGTGCTATCAGTGTTAGTTAATTTAACTTGATAAGGTGCCTTACAAATTTCCGGTACTGTATTACGTGATACCGCTTGGTCATATTTATCCACAATAGACAAACTTAAACTACCGGTAGCAGTTATATCACCATCACCATCATCATCCCCCCAATAATAATAAGGCGAACCAATCAATGCACTCAATTCAACTTCATTGGTATCAGTTGGCATTAACATGTTTATATCAGCAAAACTCTGACCTATCACAGGCAACTCGATTGGAGTTGTGGATGAAGTATTGGTTGAAGGCGTGTACTGCACGCCGTTGGATAACGTAATTCCGAGTAGACCATCGGTATCAACTGCGCGAGTGTGACCTCCGTCAAAAGTTAAATACGGCGCGCTACCCTCAATAGGGTTCGACGTTTTAGAGGTTAATGCATGGGCGGAAAAAGAAGTCGAAAACAAAATCGCCACACCTAAAAAAATCTGCTGAGATAATCTTGAACCGTAAGAGGATCGACGAAGAGATCTTAAATTTTGTTTTATTAATGAACTGGAGTGAAAAACGATATGTTGAGAGTTTGAATTATGTGAATTTGAATTAAAGTCTATTTTTTGAAAATTACGAAACATGTTCGACTATCCTGTCAATTATAATTATGATTTATTACTTGATTTTAGTTATCCAACTAAAATGCTATAAAAGTATAGTGATTGGAAAAATACGACGCAATCCCTTTTTTCATATAAAATAGTTAACTTTAGTAAAGAAAATCGCAGAAAAATCAAACAACGATCGAATAAACACTGCTTTAATTAAAATCCTCTTTAAAAAACTTTAAAAAAACATATTTTTTGATTAAAAAAAATCCAATCTTAGTGTATAAAATTAACGGTTTTAGTCATTGTATGAAATTTGAGTAGGATGTTGAGCTTCAAAAACCCGGCTTATCAACTTTTTTGCTGTAAAACCTGTCCATCACTTAAGGTCGGATTATTAATGCGGGGCAACATTGCAAGACGGGATTTTAAACTTTAAAAATCCCGTGCCACAATGTTTTGAAAAAAGAAGTGACATTTTTTAGCTATTCATCAATTTAATGATTAGCCACGATTTATTAGTCGGTTGACTTATGAGGTAAGATTAAATTTAGTACAATGGCTAAAATTCCACATAAGCTGATACCTTGTAGCGCATAGGATCCAAAATCAAAGATCATTCCACCAATACCAAACACAAGGACTAATGAAACAATGCACATATTGCGTGATATCGAAAGATCGACCTTATGTTTAATCAATATATTTATGCCTACTGATGCAATCGAACCGAATAAAAGTACCATAATCCCCCCCATTACAACAGTTGGAATTGTACTTAAAAAAGCGCCGATCTTACCAACAAATGACATGAAAATCGCCCAAATTGCCGCCCAAGTCATTACTCGTGTTTTAAAATTACGGGTTAACGTGACAGCGCCAATAACTTCGGCATAAGTGATACAAGGCGGACCACCAAAGAAGCCGGCACTTGAGGTTGCTAATCCATCACCAAGCAACGTTCTTTGCAATCCCGGTTCTCGGGTATAATCTTTTCCGGTTACGGCACTAATGGCCATAATATCACCCACATGCTCAATCGTTGGTGCAATAACAATTGGGATCATATATAAGATAGCTTGCCAGTGAAACTCCGGAAAGGTGAAATCCGGCACTTTAAACCATGGGGCATCAATAATGGGTTGAAAATTGACAATCCCCATTACACACGACAAAGCATACCCCACAACAATACCGGCAATAATCGGCACTAATCTAAAAAAACCTTTGGCCCAAATTGCCACAATTAAGGTGGTTAATAGTGACGCCATTGAAATCAAAATTAACTGATAGCTTTCCGCTGGTATTCCGCTGTCGGTACCCATTGCCATTTTTACTGCAACTGGTGCAAGCGATAGACCAATAACCATAATAATCGGCCCGGTAACCACTGGCGGTAAAATGCGATCAATAACATGCTTACCGTTAATTTTCACCAAAAAGGCAAAAAACATAAACACAAAACCGGCAGC
The DNA here is from genome assembly GCF_026536465.1 of Gilliamella sp. B3172. NCBI lineage: Bacteria > Pseudomonadati > Pseudomonadota > Gammaproteobacteria > Orbales > Orbaceae > Gilliamella > Gilliamella sp. B3172. The sequence goes on from NZ_JAFNOA010000010.1 coordinate 53,447, forward strand.
AACCAGTCCACCCAATGTTGCAGGTATACCCCACTGTGCTACGCCAAAAGAAATCGGTGCGATAAAAGCAAATGATGAAGCTAAAAATACCGGTACTTTTCCTTTGGTGGTGAGTTGAAATAATAACGTCCCCACTCCAGCTGTGAATAAAGCAACATTGGTATTTAATCCGGTTAAAAGTGGTACAAGTACTAATGCACCAAATGCAACAAATAGCATTTGGGCACCGGTAAAAATATCTTGCCACGAGTGTTTAAGTTGTGATGCATCATTATCGATATTGTCTGTTGTAATTTTAGACACATTGTCCTCTCTTATTCAACTTAATGTTAATCATCTCTATTTATAATCAAATAGTAGGCATAAAAAAACCGGTTAAAACCGGTCTAAAATTTGAGATTTTATTTGGTGCCGAATATTTTATCGCCGGCATCACCAAGTCCGGGTAAAATATAGCCCTTCTCATTCAATCGTTCATCAATTGAAGCAGTATAAAGCTCAACATCCGGATGCGCTTGCTCAAGCACTTTAATACCTTCCGGTGCAGCAACTAAAACTAAAACTTTAATATTTTTACAGCCCGCTTTTTTGAGCAAATCAATGGTCGCAACCATAGATCCACCTGTTGCCAACATTGGATCGACAACTAAAGCCATTCGCTCTTCAATATCTGATGTTAATTTTTGAAAATAGGGTACAGGTTCAAGGGTTTCTTCGTTACGGTAAAAACCAACAACGCTAATCCGGGCACTTGGTATATGCTCAAGAACGCCATCCATCATACCTAAACCTGCTCGTAAGATAGGTACTACCGTAATTTTTTTACCTTTGATTTTTTCAACTTGAACAGGACCACACCAACCTTCGATAGTAACAGTTTCGGTCGGTAAATCAGCGGTTGCTTCATAAGTTAATAAGCTGCCAACTTCACTGGCAAGATCGCGAAAGTCTTTAGTACTAATATCGTGTTCGCGCATTAAGCCAATTTTATGGCGTACAAGAGGGTGTTTTACTTCAACAATTTTCATGGGAGCCTCAGTGTTATCTTTTATAATCTGTTAGTCGTTATAAATAACCACTGAGCGATAATTCTAACATAGTTATCACTTTATGAAAACCCGAATTGAATATGCCTATTTAAAACATAACGCTCTGTTAGATAAGCAAAAACAGATAAAAAAACAATAGTTTTATTTTTGTTTTCGCTTTTTTTTCATTAGGATCATTAAGCAAAGGCAACATATGAAGCGCAGTTTATATAAACTGATATTTCTTAAGCAACAGCTCATTTATTGATAAGTAAAACCTGACTAAATTGCTATTATCAACCAGATTAATAGGCTTGATTTAGAACATTAACTCGTACAATTTACGATAATCAAATACTTTCACCGTCTAAATATTGAACAGGGAAATCAACAACTTTTTCACAAATGGTTTCACCATTTATCGACTTTAATAACATTTGTGCCGATTTTTGTCCCATTTCAATTCTTGGTGTTGAAACTGATGCCAATTTTGGGGTAACCACTTGACCAACGTCATGCCCATGAAAACCTGCCACCGCAATCTGGTTTGGCACATCAATATTAAGGCGTTGACACTCAAACAGTACTCCTAGCGCCAAATCATCGTTGGTACTAAATACGCCGTCGATTTGAGGATATTGTTGCAAAGCTTGATGAAGCAGTTGTTTACCTAAAGAGTAAGAAGAAGATTGTTTCGTGGCAAAAGTTTTCGCAACCAATCCGGCATCGTTCATCGCCTGTTCATAACCTTGCTGACGGATAAGACTGCGATCATCCTGACGAGCACTAAAATAAGCAATATGCTTATGGCCTTTGTTAATCATACGCTCAATCATATTTTTGGCGACTTGAAAATTATCAATACCAACCGCCATATCAATACAAGGGGAAACACTATCCATAATTTCAACCACAGGAACGCCCGATATTTCAATCATTTTAAGGGTTGCGGGGGTATGTGTTCGTTCAGTTAAGATTAACCCGTCAACATTGTAAGCCAGTAATGAACGTAAGCGCATTTCTTCTTTTTCCGGGCTATACCCGGTATGGGCAATCATGGTTTGATAACCATACTTATCGGTCTCGATCTCAATGCCTTTTAACACATCCGCAAAAACTTGATTGGTTAATGACGGCAATAACACACCAATAGCATAACTTTTAGCATTCGATAACATATCCGGCGCTTTATTGGGGATATAGCCAAGTTGGTCTATCGCTGCTGAAATTTGAGATTGAAGTGGTTTAGAAACAAGATTGGGATCACGCAAGTAACGGCTTACCGTCATTTTACTTATCCCAATTAAATTAGCTATTTCCTGCAAGCCAGTTCGACGTTTTTTATTACTACCCATTATTTTGTTCCGGTAACCTTGGTTGCCAATCTATCGGCGTTTTTCCCTGTTGGATAATCAAACTATTGGCTTTAGAAAAATGCTGACACCCAAAAAAGCCACGATGTGCGGATAATGGTGAAGGGTGAACAGCTGTTAAAACATGATGCTTTTGACGATTGATAAATTGACCTTTCTTTTGCGCAGGCGATCCCCATAACAAAAATACTACCCCGTCGAGGTATTGATCAACTGCCGCAATAACATGATCAGTAAATGTTTCCCAGCCTATTTTGGCATGGGAATGCGCTTGCCCGGCTTGAACAGTTAATACATTATTTAATAGCAACACCCCTTGGGTTGCCCAATAGCCTAAATAGCCATGCGACGGAATTTGAAACCCTGCTATATCGGTTGAAAGTTCTTTATAGATGTTTAATAGCGATGGAGGCGGTTTAATTCCGGGTAACACAGAAAATGATAAACCGTGTGCTTGATTTGGGCCGTGATAAGGATCTTGTCCTAAAATCACCACTTTGATATCACTAAATGGCGTAAAACGAAAAGCATTAAAAACATCATGCTGAGGGGGATAGATAACTTTTCCCTCAGCTCGCTGTGATGCCACAAATTGCATTATTTGTTTAAAATAAGGCTTCTCTTTTTCCGATCCAATGACATCATTCCATGTTAATTGATTAGTCATACAGTACCTTTACTATAATTTGATATGGCTGGCAATGTTGCTTGCTCATCCCCCTAATTATACCTAAAAATAATAATAAGCCTAATGCTAATCAATATTGTTAAAACTAAATAAAAACCCTTAAATATTCAGTCAAACATAAAATTGCCATTGATTGCCCATATGGCATTGAAGTTAGTGGAATATTTTTATAATAATCCAAATTATGACCCATGGCGGTACCAAACGAAACATTTAACAAAGTACCTTCATCATTGATATTTGCCATGACACCTTTAATGGCTTTTTCTGCCATGAGCTTATAGTCATCAGCGATATAACGTTTCCTGATCGATTTTAATATCCCATAGGCAAAACCAGCTGTCGCCGATGTTTCTAAATAGGAATTAGGATCATCAATAATTGTATGCCATAAGCCACTTTCATCTTGGTATTTAGCGAGTGCTTCTACTTGAGCATTTAACACCTCAATTAATAATCTTCGAACAGGATCATCAATAGTCAGATCGAGTAGCTCAATAAATTCCGGAATAACAATAGTTAGCCAACTGTTACCCCTTGCCCACCTTGCTTTTGCAAAGTTATGGTTACCTTCAAAACTCCAACCATGAAACCAAAGCCCTGTTTGACGATCCATTAAATATTGAACGTGGATTAATATTTGATAGATTGCTTCTTGAATATATTCAGGTTTATTAAGCAGTTGGCCAATTTTGGCAATTGGCAATACGCTCATCATCAAGGTATCATCCCAAAGTTGTTGATGATTTTCACTGTTATAAACAATATGTTGCAAGCCACCAAACTTAGTCCGAGGCATTTGATACATAACCCAATCTGCCCAACACTCTAAATAAGGTAAAAATACCGGATTTTGCGTCTCTTGATAACGATAAGCTAAGGTTAAAAATGGACACACGGTATTGACGTTCTTCGTTGGAGTCCCTTCGGATAAACGCTGTTTAAACCAGTCATCAATAATAGCAAGTGTCGATTTATCGCCGGTTTGTTGGTAAAATTGGTACATACCATAAAGACCAATGCCATGCGTCCACTCCCAGCCATTCCAACCTTTTGTGTCAATCACTCGACCGTCATCTAAGCGAAGAAGAAATTCACCTGTCTCATCTTCAATATTAATCAGATTATTCACAATCTTTTTAATCAACTTTTCTAAATCAGCTCGAGCAATTAAATGTTCGGGCTTACACAGTAACTTGCTATGTTTTACAGGAAATATCTGCATGTTTTGTTTACCTCTAATCAAACTCATATAAAAACCAATAACGCTATTTACGTTTATAACCAATATTATTATTGCCCCAAAGCTTAGTGACAGGCATACCCGTTAACATTTCAACTACCGGCTTACCTTCATCACTGACTCTTTTTTCACTCTCAGAGCCAATACCTTTGATATTGTTAATTTCATCAATTAATATTTTGTGAGTTTTTAGATTCAATTTAAATTTCAAAGAAATTAAAAAGCCAAGTGTTAAAACCAAGATAGTCCCGGCTACTAATAACAATAAAATCGTTTGCGATACCGCTGGCGGCTGTTGGTTTTGCCCACTGACAAAACCAGACCACTGTAAACAGACACCAATTAACATCACTGCGCCAGCCTGCGAGGCTTTACGGGTAAATGTCATTACACCAGCAAAGATACCTTCTCGACGCTTACCGGTGATGATTTCATCGACATCAGAAATATAGGTATAGATATTCCAAGGAACATAATTAATCCCGCCACGCCCTAATCCTGCAATAGCTGAAACGGTAATTAACAATGTATGAATATGACTTAAGTTGTAATACCAAATAATCCCATAAGCTAAGCAACTCATACCAAAAATAGCCACGACACCACGATAAGCCGGCGCAGGGCCATATTTAATACACAACGGCATCATACACAGCACGGCAATAAACTGCGTAATGGACATTGTCCCAATTAGCGTAGAGGCAACGGTCGGCTCTTGTAATAGCACAAAAATGACATAATAAGTAAACACAGCATTAAAGACGTCTTGAGCAATATAGCCACCCAAATACATCCCGAGATGCTGCCTAAATATTTTTATTTTGAAAGTGGATAGCAGTTCAATAATTAAATGAGAAATACTTTCTTTAAAAGACAAGGAGGCGGCCTCTTGTTCGGCTTGCAACGCTTCTTTGGATTTAAGCGCTGTTGGTCTTTCCCAGGTAAACAAGTACACCATGCAAAGCGCAAATGAGCATAGAATAGAAAACACTAAGCTGGCATAAAAGAAGGATATTGCATTATCTTTACCAAAGTAATTGAGTAAAACTCCCGGTAAGAAACCGGCTAAAATGGCAGATAACTGCGCCATTGAAATTCTTGCCCCTGAAAACTTAGTTTTTTGTTTAAAATCATCGGTCATCTCTGGCACAAGGGTTTCATAAGGCACCAGCACCATGGTATAAACCATATCAAAAAAGAGATAAGTGAATAAGTAATAGAGATAATTCATACCCGGCGCCCACATTACGCTATAACTAAAAATAAGTGGAATACCGAGTAAAATAAAGAATTTACGCCGTCCAAAACGTTGTCCTAAACGTGTGCGCCCAAAGTTATCGGTTAAATACCCCATTAACGGGCTAATAACCGCATCAAGTACTCTTGCTGCCGCAAATATAAATGTCGCTTCAATCGGCGTTAACCCACAAAAATTGGTATAAAAATATAACAACCATACCGCCGTTAATGCCGTGGTACCCGCTCCTAAAAAATCACCGGCGCCATAAGCCAGATAATTTTTTAAACCAATCACTCTATTTTTCATCTTACCACCACTTTTTATCTAACTACTGCTCAAGATCAACATCTCTTTTAGATGCTCAAGTTAGTCTAGGGTGGGTGTTGCTTTGACACTTTAACGTCACTGCCAACTTTTTTTAAAAATGGCAAAAATTTAAAAGTCGACGTGATGTTGTTCACAAATATTCTTTTTTTATCAAATAAATTTCATTCGGCAAAAAAATTTATGAAACAATAATTTAAATTTTATTTCAGTAAAGCAAATTTACTCCAGTTGTTCATCAGTAGTAAAAGTGTGAAGTAAAAATAGTTTGCCTCTGTATCAGGCGATTTATATCAAATAGAATGGTATGTTGATTGAGTGATTGTCATTAATAACAATCTATTGAGTAGCAAAGACTAGCTGCCAACTTCAAGTTTACCTGCATTTTAGGCTGATTATTAAGGCTGGATAAAAAGCGATCTATTTCTAAACCGAACATGTTTATCTAACATATTGATACCCAAATCATTTATAAAATATTACAATCCGTTTTATTGATTACCTGACTAAAAAGTGATCTAAGGTATTGCTTATCAGATTGATAGCTTTTTTTGACTTTAATCAATTTTTTAAAGTGCTATATTACAATCAATTATTCAGGACAATAACGTCCGTTAGGAGGATTTAAAATGATTACAGGTATCCAAATCACTAAAGCAGACAATGCAGCACTATTAAACTCTTTCTGGTTATTAGATGATTCAACTAAAGAAGCACGTTGTGTTGCTGCTAAATCTGTTTACAAAGAAGATCAAGTCATTCCAACAGCTGAACTTGGTCAATTCGAATATCGTGAAATTCCATTAGATGTCGCACCAACAATTAAAGTTGAAGGTGGCCAACACTTAAATGTTAACGTACTTCGTCGTGAAACATTAGAAGATGCTGTGCAACATCCGGAAAAATATCCTCAATTAACTATTCGTGTTTCTGGTTATGCAGTACGTTTTAACTCTTTAACTGCAGAACAACAACGTGACGTTATTGCTCGTACTTTTACAACTAAAATTTAGTTCTAAATGACAATAAATAAAATTAAACATTAAACCCATCTTGCCCAGCTTTGCTGGGTTTTTTTACTTTCAATTAAGTTTTTATAAACTATTTCACCCAAGTTAAATACTGCGACCAAGTCGGATCATATTTACATTCAATATTTACGGATAAATTTTGATTGAGTATCTGTTGTACGACTTGCGTCGCTATATCTTTGAGTCTTATTTGAGTGTCAAAAAAATAGCGAAGCAGATAACCCTGCTTCGCTATTGAGTGATATTTTCTTATCCAAAAAACTTTTTAACTTTATCAAAAAAGCTTTTTTCTTTTGGGCTGTGTTTGGCATTTTTATCCGCTTTCAAACTTTCGCCAAGCTCTTTGAGTAACTCTTTTTGTTTACCGGTGAGGTTAACCGGTGTTTCAACCACAACATGACAGTATAAATCACCAACAGAATTACCACGTAATGATTTAATACCTTTACCACGTAAACGGAACATTTTACCTGTTTGAGTTTCAGCCGGAATGGTTAAGCTCACTTTACCATTTAATGTAGGTACTTCAACTTCCCCACCTAACGACGCTAAAACAATATTAATTGGAATCTCACAATGTAGATTTGTGCCATCTCGTTCAAAAATTCCGTGAGGTTTTACCTGCACTTGAACATATAAATCACCTGCTGGCGCACCATTTAACCCTGCCTCGCCTTCACCAGAAAGGCGGATACGGTTACCAGTGTCAACACCGGCCGGAATAGTGACAGATAATGTTTTGGTTTTCTGAACTCGACCTTCACCATGACATTTCTTACATGGATTTTTCACCACTTTACCACGGCCATGACAGGTTGGACACTCTTGCTGTACCGCAAAAAAGCCTTGACGCATTTGAACAACGCCAGCACCATGACAGGTATCACAAGTAACCACATCAGAGGCTTTTTCAGTACCTTGTCCATGACAAACACTACAAGCCACCCAAGTAGGTACTTTGATCTCTTTACTTACGCCGCTTGCTGCTTCTTCTAATGTTAGGGTGATATTATATTGTAAATCTGCACCTCTTGAAGGGCTTTGCGCACGCCCACGACCACCGCCGAAGAAGTCACTAAAAATATCATCAAATGCCGATCCACCGCCAAAACCACTAAAGCCACCAAATCCACCTGCGCCAGCACCGCCGCCACCAAAACCTTGCTCAAAAGCGGCATGTCCATATTGATCATAAGCGGCTTTCTTTTGTGCATCGGTCAATACTTCATAAGCTTCTTTAACTTCTTTGAATTTTGCTTCAGCTTCGGCTTTATTGTCCTGATTTTTATCAGGATGATATTTCATGGCTAGGCGTTTATAGGCTTTTTTTATCTCAGCTTCAGTTGCGCTTTTACTTACGCCTAATGTTTCATAATAATCTTTCTTCGCCATAATTAACCTTAATTTTTCTTGCAAAAACAACTAAACGGGCTTGAGTTACCTCGCGCCCGTTTAGTAAGTTACATGTTTATAACTCGTTGAAATAACTCATTAAAAAACATCGTTGTTAATGCTTATTTTTTATCATCATCAACTTCTTTGAAGTCCGCATCAACAACATCATCTTGACCAGCATCACTAGCGCTACTTGCTTGTGCACCTTGGTCAGCTTGCGCTTGTTGTTGTGCAATTTCAAGTAACTTTTTCGATGCTTCCATTAATGCATTGATTTTCGCTTCAATTTCAGCTTTATCTTCACCACGAGCTGCAGTTTCTAATGCAGTTACTGCTTCTTCGATAGCTGTTTTATCCGCTGCCGGTAATTGATCGCCTGCTTCAGTAACTTGTTTACGAGTTGAGTGAACAAGATGATCCGCTTGATTACGAACTTGAGCTAGCTCTTCAAACTTACGGTCAGCATCAGCATTTGCTTCGGCATCATTAACCATTTTTTGGATTTCTTCTTCGCTTAAACCAGAAGAAGCTTTAATGGTAATGTTTTGTTCACGTCCGGTGTTTTTATCTTTCGCTGAAACATGTAAGATACCGTCGGCATCAATATCAAAAGTTACTTCAATTTGTGGCATACCACGTGGTGCCGCTTGAATACCATCAAGGTTAAATTGACCTAATGATTTATTATCGCTTGCACGTTTACGCTCACCTTGTAACACATGAATGGTTACCGCAGATTGATTATCTTCAGCTGTTGAGAACACTTGACTATGTTTAGTTGGGATAGTCGTATTTTTCTCAATCAAGGTAGTCATCACACCACCCATTGTTTCAATACCTAATGATAATGGGGTTACGTCAAGTAATAATACATCTTTAACATCACCACCTAACACACCACCTTGTACTGCCGCACCAACTGCAACTGCTTCATCCGGGTTAACGTCTTTACGAGGTTCTTTACCAAAGAAGTCAGCAACCGCTTTTTGCACCATTGGCATACGGGTTTGACCACCCACTAAAATGACATCTTTAATATCAGAAACAGAAAGACCGGCATCTTGTAATGCTGTTTTCACTGGTTCCATTGAGCGTTTAACTAAATCTTCAACTAAAGATTCTAATTTAGCGCGAGTCACTTTGATATTTAAGTGTTTAGGGCCAGATGCATCAGCAGTGATATAAGGTAAGTTAATATCAGTTTGTTGTGCTGATGATAATTCAATTTTCGCTTTTTCAGCCGCTTCTTTTAAACGTTGCATTGCAAGTGGATCATTTTTAAGATCGAAACCTTGTTCACGTTTAAACTCATCAACTAAGTAGTTAATTAAGCGTGAGTCAAAGTCTTCACCACCTAAGTGAGTATCACCATTGGTTGCTAATACTTCGAAAGTTTTTTCACCGTCAACATCATCGATTTCGATGATTGAAATATCAAATGTACCACCACCTAAGTCATAAACGGCAATGGTGCGATTACCAACATCTTTATCTAAACCATAAGCTAATGCTGCGGCTGTTGGTTCGTTGATAATACGTTTAACATCTAAACCAGCAATACGACCAGCATCTTTGGTTGCTTGACGTTGTGCATCATTGAAATATGCCGGAACAGTAATGACAGCTTCGGTTACTGGTTCACCAAGATAATCTTCTGCTGTTTTCTTCATTTTCTTTAATACTTCAGCAGAAATTTGTGGTGGAGCAATTTTTTGGCCTTTTACTTCTACCCATGCATCGCCATTGTCAGCTTTAACAATTTTATATGGCATAATACCAACATCACGTTGCACTTCGGCATCTTCAAAACGACGACCAATTAAACGTTTAATGGCAAATAATGTATTTTGTGGATTGGTTACTGCTTGGCGTTTAGCCGGTTGACCAACTAGAATTTCGCCATCTTGCGTATAGGCAATAATGGAAGGGGTTGTGCGATCGCCTTCGGCATTTTCTAATACTTTAGCCTGACCGTTATCCATTACTGCTACACATGAATTTGTTGTACCTAAATCGATACCAATAATTTTACCCATAATCTATTCTCCTCAAAACCTGTATTTTATTCTTTGTATATAAGTCTGAAATATGGATTTTCAAGCCCTTAATTTTCACAAAGAAATAATTTTGTTTCCACTTAAATGGGAACGTAATTTTTAATATCAAGGGGGAAAAAAAATTATTTTTCTTTAAATCTTGATTCTCCGCTTTTCAACACTTATTATTGCCGCTCTTTTTTATTATGATTATTAGTTAAAGGATCTTTATGGAACAAACAAAACTTGCCAATCCTGGCCCACTTGGACTAATGGGATTTGGTATGACCACAATTTTATTAAATATTCATAATGCAGGATTTTTTCCTGTTATGACGGCAATTGTGTCAATGGGTATTTTTTATGGTGGACTGGCACAAGTCATTGCCGGCATTTTAGAATTCCGCAAAGGTAACACATTTGGCACCACTGCTTTTACTTCATACGGTTTCTTCTGGATTGCACTAGTTGGCATTTGGTATTTACCAACTTCGCCAGCAACTGCACCGACCGATGCAACTTTTGTCGGAATCTTCCTTGCTTTATGGGGCATTTTTACCGGCTTTATGTTTATCGGCACATTAAAAGGTAATCGTGTATTACAATTTGTTTTTGCCAGCTTAACGCTTTTATTTGCGCTGTTAGCAATTGGTAACATTTCCGGTAATCACGACATTATCCATGTTGCCGGGTTTGAAGGTATTATTTGTGGCGCAAGCGCTATCTACCTTGCAATGGCAGAAGTGCTTAACGAACAATACGGACGCACTATTTTACCTATCGGCGCACCAAAAGGCGCTGCACACTAATTCAAACTGTCAAACATAGGCAGTATGTGAGCAACAAAAAACGGGGAAAATTCCCCGTTTTTTATTAATCATTAAAGCGTAAGCTAATTATTTTTTATAAGCGTCGTTATGAACACCTACCGCTGCACGACCTGAAGGATCATTTAAATTTTTAAATGACTCATCCCATTCGATCGCTTTGGCTGTCGAGCAAGCAACGGTTGGACCACCCGGTACACAATGCGCTGCGCTTTCAACCGGGAATAATTCATCAAAAATTTCACGGTACATATAAGCTTCTTTAGAAGTCGGTGTATTGTAAGGAAAACGGAATTTTGCGTTTTCTAACTGCTGATCAGTGATTTTACTTTCCGCAATCTCTTTTAAAGTATCGATCCAACTATAGCCAACACCGTCAGAGAATTGCTCTTTTTGACGCCAAACCACTGATGCCGGTAAATAAGATTCAAATGCTTCACGGACAATATGTTTTTCCATTTTGCCGTTGCTACCGCACATTTTATCTTTTGGATTAATGCGCATTGCCACATCTAAGAATTTCTTATCAAGGAATGGTACACGAGCTTCAACGCCCCATGCTGCCATTGCTTTATTAGCACGTGCACAGTCATACATATGAAGAGCGGCTAATTTTCGTACTGTCTCTTCATGGAACTCTTTAGCATTTGGCGCTTTATGGAAATAGAGGTAACCACCAAACACTTCATCAGCACCTTCACCGGATAACACCATTTTAATCCCCATGGCTTTAATCTTTCTCGCCATTAGATACATTGGTGTTGAAGCACGGATAGTTGTGACATCATAAGTTTCAATGTAATAAATCACATCACGAATAGCATCGATACCTTCTTGAATGGTAAAGTTGATTTCGTGGTGAACTGTACCAAGATGATCGGCAACCGCTTGCGCAGCTTTAAGATCTGGCGCCCCTTTTAAACCTACGGCAAAAGAGTGCAATTGTGGCCACCAAGCTTCAGATTTTTCATGATCTTCAACACGACGTGCTGAGAATTTTTTGGTAATAGCCGAAATCACCGAAGAATCAAGTCCACCGGATAATAAAACGCCGTATGGCACATCTGACATAAGATGACTCTTAACAGACTCTTCTAACGCAATTCGTAATGCATTGATATCGGTTTTATTATCCTTAACGTTTTCATAATCCATCCAATCACGTTTATAATAGGTTTTGATTTCACCTTCAGTGCTTGATAGATAACATCCCGGCGGAAATGCTTCAATGGTTTTACACACCGGTACTAACGCTTTCATTTCAGAAGCAACGTAAAATGTGCCGTTTTCATCATGACCCATATACATTGGGATGATACCGATATGGTCACGACCAATAAAATAAGTGCCTTTGTTAATATCATAAAGAATAAAAGCAAACATACCTTGTAAGTCATCAAGGCAATCAATACCTTTTTCTTGATATAGCGCTAAGATAACTTCACAGTCTGAGCCGGTTTGAAACTCATAACGATCTTTGTACTGATTTCGGAGTTCTTGATGATTATAAATTTCGCCATTAACTGCTAATACTAAAGTCTTATCTTTATTATAAAGTGGCTGAGATCCTGTATTAACATCAACAATTGATAAACGTTCATGAGCAAGAATAGCTTTATCAGAAGCAAAAATACCAGACCAATCAGGGCCACGATGACGCTGTAGACTTGATAGTTCTAATGCTTTTGTTCGTAGTTGTTCCGGATCTGATTTAATATCAAGAATACCTAAAATCGAACACATTGAATTTCTCCATTTAAAATCGCTAAAGCGATACTATTTACAAGTAAAAACTAACGTTACATTTAAAACTTAGCACACATTATTGGGTGCCAAGCTTTTTAATAAATTGTTGCGAATAATTCGCTAAAGTAACACAATACACATAATTTATACATAATTAAAGTATTATGTCATTATACTTTTCCTATCACTGAAAAAGATTAAGATTATTTCTTTATCCACTGACCTTGTTGTTTGATATATTGACCGGCTGGCGTTTTTTCTTGCGCTTTACTGCCCGCTCGGTTTTGCACTTCGGTTAACGACACATTGGTTTCACCGGCAACTTTTTGATATTGTGCTTTACGAGCCTGATTAATTAACTGCGCAATTTGACTTGCCTCACCTTCATTTTTAACTACGCCTAAGTAGCCGTCGGCTTGTTCACCTACTAAACCATTAGCTTTTGCTTGGCTTAACGAGCTCATGGCTTGATCTAACGTTAACGCCAATACCGGAAAAGATAAAATAGCCGATAATAATACTATCGTTGCTTTTTTAAAAATCTTCATAACAGTTCCCCCTGATAAATACATCATATTGAAATTAGTTAAATATGTGTAATAAAAAATTTTTCGCTACTATTTATTGTAGCAATAAGTATGGGTTTGGGTTTTCCTTCATCAAGGATAATAAAGAGTAAGACGTACTTTTTAATATAACCCGGATTTATTAATCATATTATCTAGCGCTTTATCGACTTTGATATTGATTTCATGATCAATCTTAACATTTAAATTGATATTAATCGGCTCACTCGGCGCTTGCACTTTTACCGTTGGCGAACATCCGATTAATAAAAAACTTCCTAACATAATAGCTATCACACCTTTTAGCATAGAATATCCTCTTAATTGATCACCGCTTCTTATTTAAATGCGCTTCAATTCGCTTACGAATAGGTTCGCTAATTTGATCGGACAGTTGCATACTCATTAGCAAGTTAGCGACATTTTCTTCCAGATTGAGATTTAAATTTAACGCTTTACCATTTTCAGCATCTAAATTATTCCCTTGAATATTTAAACCTAATTTGGCGATTCCATTGCTATAATAAACTGTTCCGGCTAGCTTAGTATAATGAAAATTTTTAATAATATCAGTGAGTATTTTAATATTTGGGTTAGCTTGTGCATACTCTTTGAGTGTCGCATTGTCAAAGCGTAAATAGCCGTCATTGACGGTGGTTAATTCTCCATTTTTAATCACTATGCCTAAACTGTTTTTACCGTTGTTTTTCACTGTTAATAATGTGATTGGTAAATACCCCTCAATCGTCCCTTTAGCGTCTAAACCTTCCGCTGGATACTGAGTAAAAACATCTTGTAACTGAATATTTTTTAATCTTAATTTTAATTGTTGTGGCAATTTGGCTAAATTCAATTTACCGGCGTCAAGCAACAACGTTCCGGAAAAGAGCGCTGCTTGTGCTTTTGTCCATGTTACCAAACCTTTGCTGGGTGAATTTAAAGAAGCAGAATATTGACCGGCTAATTTTATTTTTTGGAAAATAACCCCTAAATTGACTTCCTGAATGTTCAATGCGGAGGTTGATACATTAAATTGATTATTTTTCAGCGATAAATTTACTGCGCCACTGACTGATTTAATATCACTGTTTTTATAAATTCCATTGGCTTTATGGATAGCTAATTGACCTGTTGCAGACAGTTGATTTAATTCAAATAACAAAGGGAACTGTATTTTAAACTGTAAACTACCGGTTAAATCATTAACCATTAAATCCTCAGTCAACTGCGCTTTTTTGACACTCACCGATCCATTATCTAAGTTCGTTAAAGTGACTTGATCTTGGCTAATTGTTGCGGAGAAAGGTAGCGTGATATTGCCATTTTCAATACCTAATTGATTTAATGTGGTAGTAAAAAGTCCCTGCTGAATTTCTAAATGTGAATCGGTTTGGTTCAACAGCAAATTACCTGACAAATGCGCTAAATAGGGTTTATCTGTTGAAATATCGAGTTTAAGGGATTGTTGCTGTTTGACGGTATCAATCTTTATATCCAAAATCGGGACATGTTGTTGGTAGAGTTTGAATGAATCAACATGAATGGTTGTTGGCATCCAATAAAATACGGTTGCTAGCGTTGCCATATCTAAACCGGACTGCTCCGGAGGTTGTTCGCTATCACTTATCTGTTTATCGGTAGAGTCAGCCGTTATTGGATCATCATCCTTTGGCAAATAGAGACTTAAATCTTTAACAGACAATTTCGCCAATGATAAATTTATGTTTTTGGCTACGATAGTGGTTTTTTGCTGGGATAGGGTGATTTCTTCAAATGATATACCGTCGAAACTGACATTGAGTCCCTGCCAATCTAACGCAATATCATATTTTTGCTTGATTGATATCCAATATTGCCAGCCGCCAATGATGAACAGCCCGATAATAAGAAAAAAACTTAGTAAAAACCAATAACGTTTTTTTAAACGAGCCATAAGTAAACTCTCAATATTGCCAGAAAGCCAATTGCCGGGGTTTTTACCCGGCAATCAATATTATGCTTAAGCCTGTTCCCGTTGTGCAATATAAGCCAGTGCTTTATCAATTCTCGCTAAAGCCCGTTTTTTACCAACGGCAAACACGGTCGCATCCACTGACGGTGATTGACCGATGCCAGTTACTGCAACACGTAACGGCATACCCACTTTGCCCATACCGACATCAAGTTCGCTAGCGCTTGCTTCAATAGCATGATGAATTTTATCGATTTGCCAATCAAAATCCGCAATCGCTGCAATTTTGGTTTTAATCAGCTCTAAGGGTGCTTTTGCCACCGGACGTAAATGTTTTTTGGCAGCATCAGCATCAAAATCATCAAAATCTTGATAGCAATAGCGGCATGCTTCAGCCATTTCTTTAAGGGTTTTTGAGCGCTCACCAAATAATTTGATGATAGTAATTAAATCCGGCCCTTGAGTTAAATCATAACCTTGTTGATTGATGTGCCACATTAAGTGCTGTGCGACATAATCAGCATCTAAATGATTAATATAGTGATGATTTAACCATAATAACTTTTCAGTATTAAAAGCACTGGCCGATTTACTGACCGCATCTAATGAAAAATAGCTAACCATTTCAGGTACTGAAAATATCTCTTGGTCGCCATGTGACCAGCCGAGTCGGACTAAATAATTTAACAAGGCTTCCGGTAGGTATCCGTCATCACGATACTGCATCACACTCACCGCACCATGGCGTTTAGATAATTTTTGCCCGTCATCACCTAAAATCATCGAAACATGACCATATTCAGGCAGCGGCGCCCCTAATGCTTTAAGTATATTAATTTGACGAGGCGTATTATTGATATGATCTTCACCACGAATCACATGGGTAATTTCCATATCCCAATCATCGACCACCACACAGAAATTATAAGTTGGCGAACCGTCAGTACGGCGAATGATTAAATCATCAAGCTCTTTATTAGCAATTTCAATTGGGCCACGAATAAGATCGTTAAACACCACAACCCCGTCAACAGGGTTAGCGAAACGCACAACATGTGGCTCGTTATGATTATGTTGTTTTTGTACTTCATCACAACGACAATGGCCGTCATAACGTGCTTTTTCGCCTTTCGCCATTTGCTCTTCACGCAACTTTTCAAGGCGCTCTTTTGAACAGTAACAACGATAAGCAGATCCATTGGCTAACATTTCGTCAATAACTTGATTATAACGATCAAAACGTTTTGTCTGGAAATACGGGCCTTCATCCCATGATAATTTTAACCAATTCATTCCTTCCATAATCGCTTCTATCGCTTCCGGCGTTGAACGTTCGAGATCAGTATCTTCAATACGCAACACAAATGCACCTTGTGCATGACGAGTATAAAGCCAAGAATAAAGCGCAGTACGTGCACCACCTACGTGTAAATAACCAGTCGGACTTGGTGCGAAACGGGTTTTGATTTTCATGAAATAATCCTAATAATAACAAAAAGAACACCATAACGATGATCGTTATCAGTGCCCTTTTATCAAACTTACCAACCAACATTGGTAAAGTAATAACATTTTGATATAAATTTGGTTTAGTGGTTTATTTTAACACGCTAAAGGGTTTGAGCAATAGCCAGTTAGCGGCTTAAAATCAATCACTATTTTGTCAAGAAGTTTCAGATTTACCCTACGTTTAAGTATAAAACCACCACTTTTTGACAACCTGACGATAGCAACAATTAATGTGCCTCATCCCAGTTATTACCAATACCGACATCGACTTTTAAAGGTACCGATAATTGATAACAGTTTTCCATGATTGATTTAATTTTAGAACAATAGTTATCAACCAGTTCCTCTTTCACTTCAAACACTAATTCATCGTGAACTTGCATCACCATATTAATATTGCCGTTTGGTTGACTTTTTATCCAGTCACTCATTTTAATCATGGCGGTTTTAATAATGTCAGCTGCTGTCCCTTGCATTGGAGCATTAATTGCCGCACGTTCGGCAGCACGTTTTTCAATGCCATTAGTTGAGGTGATTTTAGGAAGATATAACCGCCGGCCGGATAGCGTTTGCACGTACCCTTGCTGAGCAGCAAGTTGGCGGGTTTGTTCCATATAGTTTTGCACACCCGGATAACGTTCAAAATAACGATCGATATAAAACTGCGCTTCTTTACGGGCGATATTTATCTGTTTGGATAGACCAAATGCACTCATACCGTAAATCAATCCAAAATTGACCGCTTTAGCGCGTCGACGCTCTTCTGATGTCACTTCGGATTCCGGTTTACTTAAAATTTCACTGGCGGTTACCCGGTGAATATCTTTATCATGGGCAAAAGCATTAAGTAGGCTCTTATCTTGTGAAAGATGCGCCATAATGCGCAGTTCAATTTGCGAATAGTCAGCCGAAATAATTTTATAGCCTTTTGGTGCAATAAATGCTTGGCGAATTCGACGCCCCTCTTCATTGCGTACCGGAATATTTTGCAAATTTGGATCGTTTGATGATAAGCGACCGGTTACAGTACCAATTTGATTATAATTGGTATGAATACGGTGATCGATTGGACTTATCATCAATGGCAATTTATCGGTATAGGTATTTTTCAGTTTGGCAAGCCCACGATAAAATAAAATCATGCGTGGTAACTCATACTCATTTGCCAATTCGCTCAGCACATCTTCACTGGTTGACGGATCACCTTTCGGCGTTTTTTTCAATACCGGCAGTTGATGCTTTTCAAACAAAATCGCTTGAATCTGTTTTGGTGAAGCCGGATTGAATTTTTCACCGGCCAGCGATTGTAGCTCTGCTTCAATTGCTTTTAACTGTTGCGCCAGTTCGTGTGAATAGTCGTTTAACTGTTTAGCATCCACCAGAACACCGGTTCTTTCCATTTCCGCCAATACGATAGCTAACGGCATTTCAATATCAGTAAATAACTTGGTTAGTTCTGCTTCTTTAGACAGTTCCGGCCACAATTTTTCATGCAGTTGTAGAGTAATATCGGCATCTTCTGCCGCATATTGGGTCGTTTTTTCAACCTCAATAGCATCAATTGTCAGTTGTTTTTTATCTTGCTTAGTCAGCTCATTATAAGTAATGGTTTTATAATTTAAATAACGGCTCGCTAAACTGTCCATATCGTGCCTTTCGGTACTGTTAAGTACGTACGACTCTAACATGGTGTCATAAGCGATACCTTGCACCTTAATGCCATAGTTTGCCAGCACGCTGTAATCAAACTTAGCATTTTGGGCAATTTTTTTAATATTGGGGTTTTCTAATACCGGTTTTAATTTCGCCAGCACACTATCAAGAGCTAGCTGCTCTGGTACGCCTAGATAGTGATGAGCAAGCGGAATATAGGCCGCTTGATGCGGGGTGACGCTTAACGAAATTCCAACTAATTTAGCATGCACATGATCAACATTATCGGTTTCCGTATCGAAGGCAAATTGCGTGCTATTGGTTAATTTTGCAATCCAGCTATCTAATTGCTCATCGGTTAAAATACATTGATAATCGGTCTTTCTAGTTTGCGCTGGCGATTCATCCTGCCCAAATAATGATAGGTTACTGCTGATAATCGCCGCCGATGCTTTTTGCTGTTTTAAAAAGCTACCGGAGATTAACTCTTTTTGCCAGCGATGAAAGCCGTAATAGGCAAATAGTTCGTTTAATGCGTTAACATCAATATCACCGGCGATAAGCTGTTCATTAGAAAAATCTAACTTCACATCGGTTTTGATCGTAGCCAATAAATAGGACAGTTCGGCTTCTTTTTGGTTGTCGATCAGTTTTTGTTTTAAAGATTTCGCCCCACGAATTGATAACTTTTCAATGTCATCTAAACGTTGATAGATATCTTTAACGCTATTAAATTCAGTTAATAAACTTTGTGCCGTTTTTTCACCCACGCCTGGCACACCGGGGATATTATCCGATGAATCGCCCCTTAAGGCTAAATAGTCGATAATCTTTTCGGGCGGTACACCAAATTTTTCCATGACACCTTTTGGATCAAGCAAGGTATTGTTCATGGTATTAATCAGTGTCACTTTATCGCTGACCAGCTGCGCCATATCTTTATCACCGGTGCTAATTAACACATGATGATTTTCTTTTTCGGCTTGTTTTGCCAGTGTCCCAATTACATCATCAGCTTCTACCCCTTCAATGCAAAGTAACGGCAAGCCCATGGCTTTTAAAATGTTATGGATCGGCTCAATTTGCGGACGCAAGTTTTCCGGCATTGCTTCACGAGTGGCTTTATATTCACTGTAAATTTCGTTTCTAAACGATCCACCTTTCGCATCAAATACAACGGCAATATGGGTAGGATTATATTGGTTAATTAAGCTACGAATCATATTAATCACACCAAAAATAGCCCCGGTCGGTTCACCTTTGGCATTGGTTAATGGCGGACATGCAAAAAAAGCACGGTAAAGGTAAGAAGATCCATCAATTAAAATGATTGGTGTTTTATTTGGCATTATAGTTACCCAAGTTTATTAAAAACGTTACCAAACAGTATACCCCAATTAGCGATAATATTGTCATTATTGACGATAATATAGTGTAAAGAAGTTTAGGGTTAATAAGGTGTTTAAATAGAAAACGCAAAGTAAAAAACTGTATATTAAATAACGAGTGTTATATAATACGGTATCTTTTTCGTCCGAGTATTTAGCCATGACAGAATTAAGCATTGCTGCACAAAAAGTTAAAGCCGCACTGGCAGCAAAAAATCTTGAAACCCCTTCTTGTCGTTTAGCAATGGATAATAGTGAACGCAAGGCAAAAATCGAAGAGCATTTTCGCCAGATCATGCAGTTAATGGAATTGGATCTGACCGATGACAGTCTTGCCGAAACGCCACATCGTGTTTCAAAAATGTATGTCGATGAGATTTTTTCCGGACTGTATTACGAGAATTTCCCGAAAATCACACTGATTGAAAATAAAATGCAAGTTGACGAGATGATAACCGTTCGTGATATCACCTTAACCAGTGTGTGTGAACACCATTTTGTCACCATTGACGGTAAAGCGACCGTCTCTTATATCCCGAAAGATAAAGTTATCGGCTTATCCAAAATTAACCGAATTGTCGAATTTTTTGCCTCACGCCCACAAGTACAAGAAAGGTTAACTCAACAAATACTCGTTGCTCTTCAAACCTTACTAGGGACGGTAAATGTGGCGGTCTCAATTGATGCAACTCACTATTGTGTCAAAGCCAGAGGTATTAAAGATTCTAGTAGCATGACAACCACAACGGCATTAGGTGGTGGATTTAAAACCAACCCAAGTACAAGACAGGAGTTTTTAAGGGCTTTAAATCACTAACAATATAAGGATATTCAATGAAATATTTATCACTCATTTTTACGGTATTTTTGATTACAGCATGTTCTGAACCGCAACGGAATAATGAAGATAAATTTATCGGTTTTTGGGTTGAAGGTGGCCCGGATTATAAACATACGGCAACGATCGCCAATATTGTTGAAATAAGTAAACAAGGCGACAATTACTTTATCAACGAAAACTACGTTTATGGTAATGAGCAAACCATTGCGATGCGAAAACTCACTAAATCACAAGACTTATTCGACGGACTGGCTTATCCTTCCAAAAGAATGTTTGATTTAGAAAATAAAGTCACGATGGATGATGATGACGATTCAAAAATCGGTATATTTAGTACCTTTTTCTTTCGAATATCAAAAGAAGAAGCAGAGCACATTAAAAGTGATGTAAAAGAGTGCGAAGAGATAGAAAAAAACCGTTTTTTTATTCCTACAGCGCAACAAGAAGAATATAAAAAACGAGCCAAAGAGCTGGCTTATTGTCGGATTTTTTGGTAACAATCAATATTCACGCCAACTTAAATAGAGCGGATTTTTGAACCAGTCGTATGCAGATTGATTATTTAACACCAATTAAAAGCCAAAACTCAAAGACAAAACGACCAAAAATCAGCTTTATATTACGTGCATCTTCAAGAAAGATTGGTATAATTCTCGGCTACTTGAGTTAAATTACACAGTTAAATAACACATTTTCATGAAGATCATTCGCGGTATTGCTAATATAAAAAATCAAATTTCCCAGTGTGTACTGACATTGGGCAATTTTGACGGTGTACATTTAGGACATCAGCAATTAATTAACCATTTAATTACCCAAGGTAAAAGATTAAATCTACCGACTGTTGTGATGTTATTTGAACCACAACCGTTAGAGTTTTTTTGCCCGGACAATGCCCCTTCCCGATTAACCTCATTTCAAGAAAAAGTGATTTTAATTGAAAAACTCGGCATAGATTATATTATTGCGATACCCTTCAACCAAACTTTTGCCAAAATGTCTGCTGACGATTTTATCCAAGATTGGTTGATAAATAAGTTACAAGCCAAATATATTGCTATTGGTGATGATTTTCGCTTTGGCTATGAACGTAAAGGGGATATAAACTTACTTGAGCACTATGCCCAAACTTATGGCTTTGCGGTAGAAAGTATCCCGACCTTTGTCTTTGATCATTTACGGGTTAGCAGTACGGCAGTTCGAAAAGCATTATCCAATAACGATTTTCAATTGGCACATTGCCTGTTAGGTCGAAATTACGCCATTGCTGGTCGAGTGATACATGGCAATGCGTTAGCAAGGCAGTTAGGGTTTCCGACAGCGAATATTCATTTACACCGCAAAAAACCGGCCTTGCAAGGTGTCTATTTAGTGAAGGTCAAAAATAGTTGTAGTCAGCAATCTTATCACGGCATTGCCAATATCGGGATAAGACCAACTATTGAAGGAAAAAAAGCCATTTTAGAAGTGAATCTATTTGACTTTTCAGGTGATCTTTATGGACAATATTTAGACGTCACCTTCGTTAAAAAATTGCGTGATGAGAAAAAATTTAACTCATTAACTGAATTAAAAGAACAAATTACACAAGATGTTTGCACTGCTAAAAAGATCAGTGCACAATTAACCAATTAAGAAAGTAGTATCAACAAAATTAACTGGAATAAATCAGCATGACAGATTATAAAAATACCTTGAATTTACCGGAAACCGGTTTCCCAATGCGAGGCGATCTTGCCAAACGTGAACCGGCAATGTTGCAAAATTGGTACGATAAAGAACTTTATCGCAAAATTCGTCAAGTCAAAAAAGGCAAGAAAGCATTTATTTTGCACGACGGCCCGCCTTATGCCAACGGCAAACTTCATATCGGTCATGCAGTTAATAAAATAATTAAAGATATTATTATCAAATCAAAAGGCTTAAGTGGCTATGACTCCCCGTATATTCCAGGATGGGACTGTCATGGTTTGCCAATTGAGCAGAAAGTTGAAGAACAAGTCGGTAAACCAGGGGTAAAAGTAACGCCTGCTGAATTTCGTCAAATTTGTCGTGATTATGCTGCTTCACAAGTTGAGCTACAAAAAGCCGATTTTATCCGCATGGGTGTCCTTGGTGATTGGCAAAACCCTTACCGTACAATGAATTTCGATACCGAAGCGAATATTATTCGAGCATTAGGTAAAGTGATTCAAAATGGGCATTTAGTCAAAGGGGCTAAACCGGTTTACTGGTGTACTGATTGTATGTCTTCATTGGCCGAAGCTGAAGTTGAATATTATGATAAATCTTCACCGGCAATCGATGTAAAATTTAAAGCCGTAGATAACCAAACAGTTGCAAGTAAATTTGGCGTAAATACCGATTTAACCATTTATGCCGTGATTTGGACAACCACACCTTGGACATTACCGGCTAGCCGTGGTATTGCCTTAAATGCTGAATTTGAGTATCAACTGGTACAAATAAACGATAAAGAGTGCTTAATTTTAGCCACTGATCTGGTCGAATCAGTGATGAAGCGTGCCGAAATTTCAGACTGGAAAGCCCTTGGCAGCTGTAAAGGTGATGCACTTGAGCTATTACGCTTTAAACACCCTTTCCTTGATTTTGATGAGCCGATTGTACTGGGTGAACATGTAACTGTTGATGCCGGTACTGGTGCAGTGCACACAGCGCCCGGCCATGGTGCAGAAGACTTTTTAGTCGGTCAAAAATATGGACTTGAAGTAGCTAACCCGGTTGGCGGTAATGGCTGTTATTTACCGGGCACCGGCGCAGGTTTAGATGGTCTTTTTGTGTTTAAAGCCAATAAAGTCGTCGTTGAGATCTTAAAAGAGCACAATGCGTTATTACACTTTGAGAATATCGAACATAGTTATCCATGTTGCTGGCGCCATAAAACACCGGTTATTTACCGTGCAACACCACAATGGTTTATCAGCATGGATAAACAAGGCTTACGTGCGCAATCGCTAAAAGAGATCAAACAAGTGCGCTGGATCCCGGATTGGGGACAAGCTCGAATTGAAACAATGGTCGCTAATCGTCCGGACTGGTGTATCTCTCGTCAACGTACATGGGGCGTACCTATGACGTTATTTGTCCACAAAGAAACCGAAGAGTTACATCCCGATACACTACAATTAGTAGAAAAAGTGGCTAAATTGGTTGAACAAAACGGTATTCAAGCATGGTGGGATGCCGATATTAAAGATCTCTTAGGCCCGGATGCCGATGATTACCGCAAAGTACCGGACACACTGGATGTATGGTTTGATTCAGGATCAACTTTCTTCTCAGTTGTAGGCGTACGTCCGGAGTTTGAAGGACACGAAGCCGACATGTATTTAGAAGGCTCTGATCAACACCGTGGTTGGTTTATGTCATCATTAATGCTGTCAACAGCAATTGACAATAAAGCCCCTTATAAACAAGTTTTAACTCACGGTTTTGTGGTGGACGGTCAAGGGCGTAAAATGTCTAAATCTCTAGGCAATATCGTCACCCCACAAGAGGTAATGAATAAACTTGGCGCCGATATTTTACGTTTATGGATCGCCTCAACCGATTATTCGGGTGAAATGAGCTACTCAGATGAAATCATCAAACGAGCAGCAGACAGCTATCGTCGTATTCGTAACACCGCTCGCTTCTTACTGGCAAACTTAAATGGTTTTGATCCAGCTAAAAATATGGTTAAACCTGAAGAGATGGTGATACTTGATCGCTGGGCGGTTAGCATGGCGAAAGAAGCGCAAGAACAAATTATTCAAGCGTATGAAAGTTATGATTTCCATAAAGTGGTACAACGTATCATGCAATTTTGCTCAATTGAAATGGGATCATTCTATTTAGATATTATTAAAGATCGTCAATACACCGCTAAAAGCGATAGTATTGCTCGCCATAGTTGTCAAACGGCGTTATATCATATTGCGCAAGCTATGGTGCGTTGGATTGCACCGGTATTATCCTTTACCGCTGATGAAATTTGGCAGTACTTACCGGAAAATGAAAAATCAGAGTTCGTATTTGAAGATGAATGGTATAACCAACTCTTTACTTTACCGGAGAGTGAAGCGTTAAATAGTGAATATTGGGCACAAATTCTCACCATTCGTAGTGAAGTGAATAAAGTATTAGAACAAGGACGAAACGATAAAGTTATCGGCGGTTCACTTGAAGCGGCGGTTACACTTTATGCTGACAAGGATATCGCTAATGCGCTAGCGAAATTAGAAAATGAATTACGCTTTGTATTACTCACTTCACAAGCAAGCGTCAAACCGCTTGAAAACGCACCACAACAGGCAGTACAAAGTGATATAAGCGGTCTTAAAATTGAATTAGCGAAAGCACAAGGCGATAAGTGCCCACGTTGCTGGCATTATACTGTTGATAATGAGCCGACAACGCATTTATGTAAACGCTGTGAGCAAAACATTCACGGAAATGGCGAAATAAGACATTTTGCTTAACCGTAAATCACTCACGATAAACCATTAAGCTATCGTCAATGCGATAGCAATTTAATACCTTCACCGCCGACTAATGTCGGCGGTAATATCATAATGAGCCAACTACATGAAAAAAGATAACGGACTTTACTGGTTGTTATTGGCAATAGTCGTTTTCATCATCGATATTGCAAGTAAATTTTATATTTTAGATAGATTTGAACTATTTGAAACAGTCAATCTCTTACCCTTCTTTTCGATCACTTATGTGCGTAACATTGGCGCTGCCTTTAGTATTTTTGAAGGGCAAAGAGTAATGCTGGCTGCTATTGCCTTAGTTATCAGTGCAGTAATTGTGTATATGCTTTATCGCAATAATCGCTCACAAAAATTAGAAAACCTTTCTCTATCAATGATTTTAGGCGGTGCATTAGGTAACTTATTTGATCGGCTATATCATGGTTTTGTTGTTGATTTTCTCGATGTCAATTTTGGCAATTGGCACTACCCAACGTTTAATATTGCCGATTGCGCAATTTGTGTTGGTATCGGATTGTTTATTATCAGCAGTTATAAAAAACCAAAAAAGAAACCATAACAATGCAAATTATTTTAGCTAATCCTCGCGGTTTTTGTGCCGGTGTTGATCGTGCTATCACCATTGTTGAAAGAGCGATTGAACTGTTTGGCGCACCGGTTTATGTTCGGCACGAAGTAGTCCATAATCGCTATGTGGTAAATCGCCTTAAACAACTCGGGGCAATTTTTATCGAAGAGATTAGTGAAGTCCCCGACAACACCATTTTAATCTTTTCAGCACATGGCGTATCAAAAGCCGTTCGAGAAGAGGCGAAAGCTCGTCATCTTCGAATATTCGATGCCACATGCCCACTTGTAACGAAAGTCCATATGGAAGTAGCCAGATCGAGCTATCGAGGCGAAGAGGTTATCTTAATCGGTCATGCCGGACACATCGAAGTAGACGGCACTATGGGGCAATACAGTAATCCCGAAGGGGGTATTTATTTAGTTGAATCTATCGAAGATGTGCAACAATTACAGGTCAAAAATGAAGATAATCTTTGTTTTACCACCCAAACAACCTTATCGGTAGATGATACCGCTGAAATCATTGCCGTTTTAAAAGCACGCTTTCCCCATATCCGAAGCCCACGCAAAAATGACATCTGTTATGCCACAACCAATCGACAACAAGCGGTAAAACAACTGTCATCACAAGCGGACATCGTGTTAGTTGTTGGATCTAAAAATTCATCCAATTCCAATCGATTAGCCGAGCTTGCCAGACGTAACAGCAAACAAGCCTACTTAATTGATTTTGCCTCGGATATCGATCCAAAATGGATAAGCAATGCACGCCGAATCGGCGTAACAGCGGGTGCCTCAGCGCCAGATATATTAGTGCAACAAGTTATCGATTATTTAAAAAGTTTAGGCTGCACATCGTTAATTGAAACCGACGGCATTTTAGAAAACATCACCTTTGAAATTCCCAAAGCGCTGCGCATTGATGTCAAATCTGAACAATAAACTAAGAAGAGCGCTTTAATAACTCAAATTTTGCTAAAAGCTGATCATGCGTCTCCTCATGCTCCGGATCAGCAATTATCGCATTTTGAATCGGACAAACACGCTGGCATGTAGAGTGATCATAATAACCAACACATTCCGTGCATTTATTCGGGTCGATCTCAT
Organism: Gilliamella sp. B3172; assembly: GCF_026536465.1. Taxonomy (NCBI): domain Bacteria; kingdom Pseudomonadati; phylum Pseudomonadota; class Gammaproteobacteria; order Orbales; family Orbaceae; genus Gilliamella; species Gilliamella sp. B3172. The sequence continues at coordinate 80,462 of NZ_JAFNOA010000010.1, forward strand.
AAGTATCAAACCCCATAGAGATCGCCTCATTCGGGCACTCAGGTTCGCACATATCACAATTAATACACTTACTGGTTATTTTTAACGCCATTGCTCGATTATCTTTATAGACTGCAAAAAAATTGGCGACATTATAACGCAATCCTTAACAAAACCTAAGATAAGATCCCGTTAGCAAATTTAAAAACAGATGATTTTTGACAAAAACTTTCAGAAAACACCTATGTTTAAGTATAAAAACAAAAGTTTAAGATATTTTCAAAAATATCTAAAATTCCATATTACTACCTTCCATAATAACTAAAAAGGTGCACGAAACCTTGACAAGAACTTTCAGAAAATACCCATGTTTAAGTATAAAAACAAAAGTTTTAGATATTTCCAAAATATCCTAAACCCCTTATGCAGCCATAAAAGGCTCTATCTTACGGCAGACACATACGGCTTTTTTTTAAACGGCTTATGCAGCTGAAAAGATTGTATTGTACAATACAATTGTTAAGAAAGATTTCTAAACAGCTTATGCAGCTTTCAAGTATCATCTCAAAAAGCAACCCGATGCGCTTGACGTTGTTGTTAATGCATACAAAGCCAGCGTTGTTGATTTGCAAAAGAGCGTGAAAGGCGGGATATAAATAACAAAGCCCTGCCGGAGGAGCAGGGCTTATTGCTGTGGTGGGAGTTGAACCCACATAAACATGTGGCGCCGAGCGTGCGCTTATGTCGAATTACCATTATCCGTACACAGCTTGGTAATAACTATAAAGCAAGAGTGACGATTATGCAAATAGATTATAAGTTTAATGATAAAGCAATTCAGGATAGCATAAAACGTTTGCAGCAACTTGGTGCTGACATGACGCCCATTACTCGTGGCATCGCTGCAGTGCTAGCAAGTGAGTCTGAAGCGGCATTTCAAAAAGAAGCCGATCCCACCACGGGTCGGAAGTGGCAGCCGCTCACGCCGAAGTATGCTGCTAAGTTAGCGGCTAAAGGCTTGACAGGTAAGATGCTTAACATTTCTAAACAGCTTATGCAGCTTTCAAGTATTAGTGTTTAAAAACATAATTTTTCGTACTTTTCTAAACAGCTTATGCAGCTTTCAAGTAGAATCTCACATACTATAAACATCGTTTATAAAAACACAAAGGGCAATTTTAGGTTTAAAAACCCTTTTTTCTAACACTTTTGCAATATATTCATTTTTAATGGTTTTATTTTTAACTAAAAAAAAGGGGTTAAAAAGTTAGTATTTTAAACTTCACTACTAATTCCAAACGAATTACCGTTACCTTTCCCAAAAGCAAACAAGTGCACCCACCCGCACCTTCACAAAGCGCCGACAACTGAGAGAGGTTAGCACGCCAAACAGGGATGTTTGGCGAGGCGCTGCTTTGTCGGGAACAAATCAGCGCCGGTGCGTTAAGACCGAACGAAGGCGGAGGGCAGTCGAAGACCGCTTTGGGTGGTGCTGCGAGGGGGTTATTAGGGGGATTTCGCATAAAATCCCCCTAATTCGGACGCTGACACCAAAATGAAAATATCAACCAATTAACAGCGTCCGAAACCTGCGAACTAAAAACCTGCAACAGTCAAAGAAAATAAAAACCTTGTCAAAAACTTTCAGAAAATATAGGTGTTTAAGCAAAAAACACAAACTATTGACAATAACTTTCAGAAAACACCCACGTTTAAGTATAAAAACAAACGTTTTAGATATTTCAAAAATACCCTAAACCCCTTATACAGCCATAAAAGGCTCTATCTTACGACAGACACATATGACTTTTTTCTAAACGGCTTATGCAGCTTTAAAGGGAACGAAAACATGGGAAGAGTGTTCCAAATGTTTCTAAACAGTTTATGCAGCTGTAAAGATAAAAATTCACTCGAAAATTTTTATATTCAATTTCTAAACAGCTTATGCAGCTTTAAAGTGGCGACGATCTCTCACAAGGCGCCCAGAGGGTTTCTAAACAGCTTATGCAGCTTTCAAGTAGAATCTCACATACTATAAACATCGTTTATAAAAACACAAAGGGCAATTTTAGGTTTAAAAACCCTTTTTTCTAACGATTTTGCAATATATTGATTTTTAAGGGTTTTATTTTTAGCTAAAAAAAAGGGTTCAAAAAGTCAGTATTTTAAACACCACTACTATTTTTAAACCGCTTACCATTACCTTCCACAAAAGCAAACAAATGCACCAACCCGCACCTTCACAAAGCGCCGACAACTGAGCGAGGTTAGCACGCCAAACAAGGATGTTTGGCGAGGCGCTGCTTTGTCCGGAACAAATCAGCGCCGGTGCGTTAAGACCGAACGAAGGCGGAGGGCAGTCGAAGACCGCTTTGGGTGGTGCTGCGTGGGGGTATAGGGGGATTTCGCATAAAATCCCCCTATTCGGACGCTGATACCGTATTGAAAATATCCACCAATTAACAGCGTCCGAAACCTGCGAACTAAAAACCTGCAACAGTCAAAGAAAATAAAAAACCTTGTCAAAAAGTTTCAGAAAATATAGATGTTTAAGCAAAAAACACAAACCATTGACAATAACTTTCAGAAAACACCCACGTTTAAGTATAAAAAAGGAAAGAAAATTTTTTTAACACTATAAAAAAATTTACGTTGCTGATTGTTTTCATCGTTCAAAATCAGCAACGCATTAAATAAAAAACCGACCGTTAAGCTTTACTGTGGAAGTTTATAAGCTTGACGGGCTAAAAGTTTCCACTCGCCATCGGCGTTTTTAAACACTAACATCACACCAATTTTCACCTTACCGATTGTGCCGCTATTATTGGTGTCGGCAACAAAAGTATGGCGTACAATCGCTGTATCACCGTCAGTGATGATAGACTGATCTTGAAAAGCAAGGGTGGTAAATCCTGATCGGCCGCTGACAATCGCATCGACAAATTCGGCCTTGTTTTCAACCATTGCATTGGAATGACCATAGCTTAAATTGGTTGAAGCAAGCTGTTCTAACTGTGCTTTATCGGCATTTAACATAGCTAAGCGCAAGCTTTCAACGGTTTGTTCGATAGTGGTTTGATTAGGTGTTGCAGCAAAACTTTGACTGACAGATAACACCAGCAATAATACCATTGTTAATATTTTTTTCATTCTTGATCTCCTTTATCAATTGATTTTCTGTTTTCTATTCATTTTTTGCTGACGTAAGCAAATCGGTATCAATAGTTTGTTTACTCTCGCTTATTCCAAACTTTTTAGCCCAAATTGACGTAATAATTGGCACAACAACCGATGTCACAATCACACTGGTGGCAACCATAGCGGTAGCAGCTGATGCTACCGGGGCAAATTCCGGTACCATTTCGGCAATTAATAACGGTGTGGCAACCGCAGCCCCGGCCGAACTCGAGGCCGCCACCCCGGCGGTACCATTACCTTTACCTAAGAATTTGTCGGCTAAGATAAGCGGCACGCCGGTTATCACTATCACTAATAATCCTAATAAAATACCGGCTAAGCCTGTCTCAAAAATAACTTGCAGTTTGATGCTATTACCTAGCGCAAAGGCAAAAAATGGAATGAGAGTTTGCACAGCACTACCAAATAATTTGCGTAGATCGGAATCTAAATTGCCTAATAAAAAGCCAATTAAAAATGGCAACACCGCCCCGATAAATAGCCTAGGCTCGAATGAAGCCACGCCAGATGTCCCTAAAATCACCATTGTCATTAAAGGCCCTGACTCAAGAGACATAAGAACAAAAGCGCCGGCTTCTTCTTTGGTGCCATATTGATTCATCAGTGCGGCATATAATCCGCCATTAGTCATATCCATTGAAGCAACTAAGGCAATAATTGAAAAACCGGCAAAGATGCCCCCTTCTACCATATAACCATTGGTCCAGAATGTGCCGGCAATCAGCGCAACGACCCAGGCTGTGGCAATTTTGGTCACCACTAAAACGCCGGATTTTCTTAACATCATGCCGGTCGCTTTCAGCTCTATCGATGCGCCCATACAGAAAAACCAAACAGCCAAAATAGGTACCGTTCCGGAGATTAAGCCATTGGTAAATGATCCTAAATATTTGCCCCCGCCGGGAAAAAAGGTATTACATAATGCACCAAGAAACAGTGGGATCAGCATTAATCCACCGGGTACGCGATCTATAAATTTTTTTATTTTCATCATCCATTCCTCAAGAAAAATAACCATATGATTTAAATATATTAATTTGTCTTTTCCGGCATACAGCCAAAGCAAATATAAAATATTCGGAATATCATTCCTTTTTTGAACATATAAAATAACCAAAATAAAATCAATTTTGATTCGCCATTTTGTGATAAACATCACCAAATAAAAATTAAGCACATGAATATCAATAATATTTTAATATTGATTTTCTAAAAACGATCCAGTAAGGCAAAATAATGGCAACAGAAAATAACCGATTACGGACAATTAAATAAAAGGAGATAACGAGTTAATTCGACTGTAAAAGTCATATAAAAATCATAAATATAGTCTGGATTTTATTAATCTTTTTATTAATTTAGCGTTTAAATATTCTGTGATGACGATCACATTATTAAATAAATGAAATATCATTCTTTAAATTTCTTAATTAATATTATTTCGGAATGCTATTCCGTTTTAATTGAGGTAAACAAATGAAGATTTATATAACAGATTGTGATCATGAATCAATGGCGATAGAAAAAGCCATTTTTGCCGAGCAGGGAATCGATTTTGAGATACTTAACATTACTCAACCCGATGATATTGTTCGAGATTGTCAGGATGCTGATGCGCTGATTTTACAATATGCCACCATTTCAGATAAGGTTTTAAGTTCGTTAAAAAAATTAAAAGGCGTTGTCCGTTATGGCGTAGGGGTGAATACCATTGATATACAGTCAGCAACCCAAAATAATGTTGCCGTTTGTAATGTGCCGGATTATGGCACCAATGAGGTTGCTGATCATGCTTTGGCTCTGATTATGGCCTTAGCCAGAAAATTACCTTTACTCACCAGTGACACCAAAAATGCAATTTGGGCTTATGAAAAAGCGATACCTATTTACCGCTTACAAGAACAGATCGCCGGTATTATTGGCTTAGGTCGAATAGGTTTATCGTTAGCGAAAAAATTGCATGGTATAGGTTTGAAGGTGATCGGTTTTGATCCGTTAGCAAAACAAGAAGATCTGCCTGATTTTATTGAAATTGTCAGCTTACAGACGCTGTTAAGCCAATCGGATATTATTTCGCTCAATCTGCCACTGGTTAAACAGACCCAAAATTTGATTAGTCATCAAGAGTTTTCGATGATGAAAAAAAATTGCTATCTCGTTAACACTGCACGAGGCGGCATTGTCAATGAACAAGCGCTTTATCAAGCTTTAGTGACAAACACTATTGCCGGCGCTGCGCTCGATGTGTTTGAGCAAGAGCCACCGACTGATAGGGCACTATTTGCACTCGATAACTTTATCGCGACCCCGCACGCTGCCTGGTATTCAGAGCAATCACAGCAAGATCTAAAACGCAAAGCCGCTCAAGAGGCGATTCGATTGGCGAAAGGTGAGCAGCCTTTGTATTGTTTAAATCGATAAAATTTTAGCGCAGAAAGGATATAAACATGAAAGCAATTATATATAAAAGCCCAAATGAAGTGGTTTGTGAACAAATTGACAAGCCGGTTTTGAACGACAATGAAGTTTTAATCAAAGTGAGCCATGCCGGCATTTGTGGATCGGATTTAAATATTTATCTGGGTGTTCATCCAAGAGCCAAAGCGCCATTAGTTATGGGACATGAGTTTTCCGGTTACATTGTTGACGGTGATGCTCAGCTGCCGACCGGTACCAAAGTCTGCGTCCGTCCGCTGATCTCCTGCGGTCAGTGTAGCCCTTGTCAATCCGGAAACAGTCATGTTTGCCAAACACTAAAACTTTATGGCATTGATACCGCTGGCGGTATGGCTGAGTATGTTAAAGTCGATCGCCGGAAAGTGCATGTCTTGCCCGATGATATGCCCATGGATTTAGGAGCATTTGTCGAACCACTGGCGGTCGGTATTCATGCGGTGTCAAGAACGCCATTTAAAATCGGTGATTCGGTTGTGGTGTTTGGCGCTGGCACTATTGGGCTTTGTGTGGCAAGCGTTTTACAACACGCTGGCGCTAAACAAGTGATTGTCATTGAAACGAATGATTTTCGCATTAATTTAGCCAAAGAGCTTGGTTTTACCGTGATTAATCCCAAACAAGAAGATGTGTTAAAAACGGTGTTAAACCTTACCCATAATGTTGGTGCTGACATTGTTTATGACTGCGCAGCACATCCTCAAGTTGCTTTGCAATTAACCGATCTGGTTAAAGTGCAAGGTACTATCGAGATTGTCGGCTCTTATAAAAAACCGACCGAATTTAAGTTACTCGATATCGAATTTAAAGAACTGAATATTATCGGGACTCGAGTTTATCAGGCAAGAGATTTTGATACAGCGATTGCCTTGATAAATAAAGGTTTCCCCTATAAAAAACTATTAACTATATTGCCTCCGGAACAAGCCAAAGCAGGTTTTGCTAATGCATTAGTGGGCGAAAATGTGATTAAAACACTGTTTAAATTTAGTGATTAATTACGCAAAATTAATTAAGGAATATGATGATGAAAAATAAAAATCCCTTTGATTTAACAGGCAAAAATGCCATTGTAACCGGTGCTTCTCGTGGTATTGGAAAATCGTTAGCGCTTAGTTTGGCCAACGCCGGGGCAAATATTATTATTATTGATGTTTGCCGTGATGAACAAACTGAACAAGAAATAAAAAGCTATCAAGTATCGTGTGAAACGTTTATTTTTGATTTGGCAAACTTTGAACAATATCAAAGCTTGATTTCAACCATTATCGAAAAATATCAACATATTGATATATTGATCAATAATGCCGGCATTCAACGGCGTCACCCTGCTGCGACCTTCCCTAAAGCGGATTGGGATCTTGTGATTGATATCAATATGAATGCGGTATTTTTTATGTGCCAACAAGTTGGCCGACATATGTTAGAACGAGGCTACGGTAAAATTGTCAATATTGCCTCGTTACTTGCCTTTCAAGGGGGATTCACTATCCCGGCTTATACCGCAGCGAAGTCGGCGGTGTCTGGCTTTTCTAAATCGTTATCCAATGAGTGGGCATCAAAAGGGATCACCATTAACTGTATTGCACCGGGTTATATTGCCACTGAAATGAATACTGCATTAATGAATGATGAAACCCGTAACCGTCAAATTTTAGAGCGTATCCCCGCCGGGCGCTGGGGCGATCCGCAGGATTTGGGCGGTGCAGCGGTGTTTTTATCATCTTCAGCTTCTGATTATATTAATGGATTTACCTTGGCCGTTGACGGTGGTTGGTTAGGTCGATAAGTCAATCGGATTGAATATATTTTATCTGAATTATTGGCTCACTTTTTTACCAATAATTCAGTATTTAAGGAGGATTTTATGATTATTGGCAATATTGAACATCTTGATTTAGTGCCTTATTTACCTGAAAAACTAAGACAAGCCATTGAGACAGTTCAACAACAGGTGAATGATAAGACCGATAACGGTCGCTACGTAATCGATGAGGATAATGTTTTTTATATGGTGTCTGAAACACTATCACGCACGCAAGAAGTCGGGCAATACGAGTATCATGCAAAATATATTGATATTCAAATTGTGTTATCCGGTCAAGAAGGCATGGCAGTATCAACACTTCCGCCCCATACTGAGGTGATCGAAGACCGGTTACTTAACGGAGATATCGCCTTTGTTAAAGCACCAAATGAAGAGACGCTATTTGTACTGCAACCGAATGACTTTGTTGTCTTCTATCCGCATGAAGTGCATAAACCACTTTGTATTGTGGCTGGCAAGGCAGAAAAAATCCGTAAAGTGGTGGTAAAAGTCGCAATCGATTAATCGGTTATTTATTGAAGAAATATCACCGAACCAAATAAAGATTTGGTGTATTTCAAAAGTAACAAATAAGGACACATGATGACAATAAATATAGCCGTAATTGGCGAATGTATGATTGAACTGTCGATTAAAGGCAACTTAACCAACAGAAGTTTTGGCGGGGATACTTTAAATACGGCAACTTATCTAGCCCGGTTGTTGGCGAATAATCAAGCCAATATTCACTATGTGACAGCACTAGGCAGCGATCCTTTTAGTCAAGAGATGTTACAGCAATGGCAACAAGAGCGAATCGACACTCAGCTTATCCAACAAATCGATAATAAAATGCCGGGTTTATATGCCATTGTGACCGATGATTGTGGCGAGCGTTCATTCTATTATTGGCGCAATGATGCAGCAGCAAGATTCTGGCTTAAAACAGCGCAAACCGCCTCGATTTGCCAGCAAATTGCCACCTTTGATTATATCTATTTAAGTGGCATCAGTATTGCGATTCTTGATGAGCATAGCATCGACAGGCTGATCGAGCTTTTAGAAAGCTTTAAAACCAATGGCGGTAAAGTGATTTTTGATAATAACTATCGCCCTCGACTATGGCGCACTCAAGAGTATGCAAAAAACGTCTATTCAAAAATCTTGTCTTATACCGATATCGCATTTTTAACTCAAGATGATGAAACCCTGCTTTGGGGAGATAATGATTATCAAGATAGTATTTTGCGCAGTCAAAAACTCGGCATCAGTGAAATCATTATTAAACGGGGCAGCGAAAGTTGTATTGTCGTCACTGATAAGGAGCGAGTCGAGTTGCCGGCTAATGTGATTGCTCAACAAAATATTTTGGATACCACAGCGGCTGGAGATTCGTTTAGTGCCGGCTACTTATCTGTCAGGCTGACGGGCGGATCGATTCAAGCGGCGATTAAGCAAGGGCACGATCTGGCTGGCGAAGTGATTCAGCACCGTGGCGCAATTATCCCTTCTTGTGCCATGTGTCATTTAACATTAATGCCAAATACTCTATGATGCGCATCATATCCTCATCACCCTATGTTTATGATGATGAGGGTATATAGCCTAATCGACGGGAAATTGCGTTGGTGGTCTCTTGCAATAAACCGGCACACTTTTCTATCTGATTTTGCATGCGATGACTAGGGCCTGCAATACTTAATGCCGCCACCACATCATTACTATAATTGAAAATACCGGATGCGACGCAGACTAACCCCTCTTCAACCTCTTCCCAATCGTAAGCGATATTTTCCTGCCGAACTGTAGTTAATAGTTGATTGAGTTTATTGGGGTCAGTGATGGTTTTTGCGGTATATTGCGGTAAAGGGGAATGTAAAATACGGTCAATTTCTTCGGCCGATTGGTGAGCAAGTAATATACGACCTAAGCCGGTGCAGTATGCTGGTCGCATATGCCCTAAATTTGAGCTGGTATGAATGGCGTTATTCCCTTCGCTTTTATATAAATAAACCACATTTCCACTATTGTAAACGCCTAAAAAACAGGTCTCATTAATGGTGTTCGATAGTGATTTTACAAAAGGGATAACCACATCAACAATATTAACATTGACTAAACTTGATATGCCTAACTCTAACGATTTAAAACCTAAAGTGTACTTTTCTGATTTGGCATCATAAAACACATACTCTCTATCAAGTAAGGTTTTTAAAATCTTTTTTATTATCATTTTATTGAGTTTTGTTGCGCCAATCATTTGGTTAATGGTGACACCTGCTGCGCAATCACTAATCACATCTAACACAGCAATGGCTTTATCAATTGCTGAAGTTGTCTCTTTTTGGGTCATGATAATAAGCCTTTACAATATAGGGTAGCTATAAATTTACTCTATAGCCGTAAGTTAATTTTTCTTCTTTAATTCAACGGATATCGATGCGGCAATATTTTTCAGTTCATGAATAATCATTGCCTTTTTCTGGATTATTCGAAATGAAGAGCCGGCAACGCTGATTGCTCCAACCACCTTATTTTGTTTAATAAAGATTGGAACAGCAATGCAGGTTAATCCCTCTTCTACTTCTTCATCATCCATTGAGTAACCGTCGATGCACACTTTAGCTAAACTGTTGTGTATGGCTTCACGATCAACAACCGTTTTACTGGTGAATTGAACCAATGGGCGGCTTAACACCTTGTTAATTTCAACTAATGGTTGATAGGCTAATAATGCTTTTCCTAAACCGGTGCAGTATACCGGCATTCGGCTACCAATATGGGAGTTAGTTTTAACCGCCAGCTCACCTTCAGCTTTGTATAAATAAATCACACTGCCGTCATGATATACCGCTAAAAAACAAGTTTCGTTGAGTATTGCAGCCAGCTTTTTTAAAAAAGGAATCGATACCCCAACTAAAGAGATATTCATTAATCCTTTAACACCTAATTGAAAGGCTTTGACATCTAAAAAATATTTTTCTGTGGCAGCGTCATAACTCAAGTACTGTCTTTTTTTTAATATATCTAAGATTCTAAATACGGTGGTTTTTGCCATTCGACTGAGTTTAACAATTTCTGCCAGCGAAATCCCCGAAGAATAATGGCTAATAATTTCGAGCAACGTTAGGGCATTATCTAAAGTGGATTGCTGTTTTTGAGATGACATTTGTTCTACTCCACATAAAGGTACGATTTTTTACCGCAGTACTGTTAATTTTTTCTTTAAAAACAGTATAATAAACATTCAAAATCGGACTTTAAAAGAAATCTTTCAATATACTATTTTATCTAATGATATGGATAATTTAAGCTTAGCGGCTACATATTACTTGATTAATGGCTTTTTTTCTATAAATTCAAGTACATCTTTCTATTTTTAATCCGCTTAAAAGGCGATAAACTAATGTGTTTTTAGCATGCTTTTTTAGATAGATATGATATCGGTAATTTTCATAATTATTACAAATAATTATCGTTAGTTAGCCAAACCAAATAATTTAATACGATACAATGTTAAAAAATATAACAAAATTTAAGGATGAAACAGATTGTTAAAGTACATTAAACTGAAATACCTATTAATAGCGATCATCGTTTTTGTCGTTATTTATGTTGCAAAATTAATCCTTTCCCCTTCGCAATCCACCGTTAACTACATTACTTCCCCGGTTATTAAAGGAAACGTCGAAAAAACCGTGCTTGCCGACGGCACTATCAGCGCTTTCAAACAAGTCAGCGTAGGTGCTCAAGTTTCAGGGCAGATAAAAAAGTTGTATGTGGAATTAGGTGATGAAATTAAGCAAGGCGATATGATAGCTGAGATTGATGATCTTAAACAGAGCAATGATCTTAAACAATCCGAAGCAAAGCTAAATAGTTTAGAAGCGCAGCGCACATCAAAGCAAGCCAAATTAGTCAATTATCAGCTTACTTATGAGCGCCAACTTAAGTTAGTGAAAAAAGGGGTGGGTGCACAGGCTGATTTAGATTCGTCAAAAGCCGATCTCGATGCAATTAAAGCCGATATTGCTGCACTTGATGCCGATATTGTTAGTGCGCAAGTCGCCGTTGATACCGCTAAAGTCAACTTAGGTTATACCAAAATCCGCTCACCAATTGACGGCGTTATCGTCGCCATTCCGGTTGATGAAGGACAAACCGTCAACTCAGTACAAAGTGCGCCAACCATTGTTAAAGTCGCTCAACTGGATAAAATGACGATCGAAGCGCAAATTTCAGAGGCCGATGTCATTAATGTTAAAAAAGGAATGCCGGTTTATTTTACTATTTTAGGGCAACCAAATAAGCGGTTTGACGGGCTAACATTAAGAGCCATTCAACCGGCGCCCGAATCAATCAATAGTGAGAGTTCTCTAGCTACAAGCGCTTCATCTTCATCATCAAAAACGGCAATTTACTACAATGGGCTGTTTGATGTTGATAATCCCGAACATATTTTACGCATTTCGATGACGGCGCAAGTCTACATTGTACTGGCTGAAGCGAAAGATGTGCTATCAATTCCGTCTCAAGCCATTGTACAGACTTTAGCAGACAATAAAGCGATTGTTTACCTGCTAAATAGCGATAACACTGTTGAAGAGCGACAAGTCACTTTAGGGATAAATAATAATGTGAGTGTCGAAATTCAATCCGGACTTAAAGAGGGTGAGATTGTGATAGTGAGTAGTACCAATGGCTCGCAATTTAGTCCTAACGGGCGATCACCAAGGATAAAATTCTAATATGACTAATTATCCTAATCCGCTTATTAAACTGGAGAAGATCACTCGGCAATTCCCGGCTGGCGATTCAACAATTGAGGTGTTAAAAGGGATTGATTTAACCATTAATGCCGGTGAAATGGTGGCGATTATTGGTGCGTCAGGCTCCGGTAAATCAACATTAATGAATATTCTGGGTTGTTTAGATAAGCCAACCAGTGGTACCTATACCATTGGCAATCGCACCACCAGCAAGCTATCACCCGACGAATTAGCCGAATTACGACGGGAACATTTCGGCTTTATTTTTCAGCGATATCATCTATTAAACGCCTTAACCGCACAAGGCAATGTTGAAATTCCGGCAATCTACGCCGGTATGACAGCAGATCAGCGCCAAATTCGTGCTAAAGATATTTTGACTCGTTTAGGTCTGGCGGAAAAAATCAATAACAAACCTAACCAATTATCCGGCGGTCAGCAACAACGTGTCAGTATTGGCCGGGCTTTAATTAATGGCGGGCAAATTATTCTGGCCGATGAGCCAACCGGTGCATTAGACCGTAAAAGTGGCACGGAAGTAATGGCTATTTTACGTGAACTTCATCAACAAGGTCATACGGTAATTATTGTCACCCATGATAACAATATTGCTCAAAGCGCCGAACGTATTATTGAAATTAGTGACGGCAATATTATTTCCGATGCGATTAATCCTAATTATCAAACCGAACAAGGAAGTCATCGTCAGGTAAAACAGATCGAAATTACCAAAACGCAAGACAATCTACGTGCCAAATACTATCGTTTTCGTGATGCATTTAAAATGGCGTTACTTTCTATGGCATCACAACGCTTACGAACTTTTCTCACCATGCTCGGCATTATCATTGGTATTGCTTCAGTTGTTTCTATGGTGGCATTAGGGCAAGGTACCAAACAAAAGATTTTAGCCAATATCAACTCGTTAGGCACCAGCACGTTAGAAATTTATGCCGGAAGTGGATTTGGTGATCGTAATGCTGACAAAATTACCACGCTCAGATCTGCCGATGCTGACTTTTTGGCAAAACAAAGTTTTGTGCATAGCACCACACCGAATTTAGCAACAAGTGCCTATTTTCGTATCAATAATTTGGCCGTGACCGGAACGGTAAATGGTGTTGGAGAGCAGTTTTTTGCGGTGCGAGGCTACACTATCAGCAAAGGGATTGCTTTCGATAAGCAGAGCGTGGATACCTCTGCGCAAGATGCCGTGATTGATGAAAATACCGTTAAACGACTATTTACCAATCAAGACCCGATTGGCAAAATTTTAATTGTCGGACAATTGCCGGTTAGGATCATCGGGGTTGCTACCAAACAGCAACAAGGTTTTGGCAATAACGAAAGTTTAAATATTTGGCTCCCTTATACCACCGTTATTAATCGTATGGTCGGTCAAACGTCTTTAAAGAGTATTACCGTTCGTGTAAATGATAATGTTGATTTATCAATTGCCGAAAAAGCTATCGAAAACATTATGTTACAACGGCATGGTAGTAAAGATTTCTTTATTTTCAATTCAGATAGCATACGGGAAACCGTCAATTCGTCAGCCTGGGTGTTAACACTTTTAATTTCAACCATTGCTTTAATTTCGTTAGTGGTTGGTGGAATTGGTGTGATGAATATTATGTTGGTGTCTGTAACAGAAAGAACCCGTGAAATTGGGGTAAGAATGGCTGTCGGTGCTCGCTCAAGTGATATTTTGCAACAATTTTTAATTGAGGCAGTATTAGTTTGCCTAATTGGTGGCGCTTTAGGGATCTTATTGTCGTTTGTAATTGGTTTTATTTTTAACTATTTCGTGACTTCATTTGCAATGAGTTTTTCTATTGCTTCTATTATTGCTGCATTTAGCTGTTCAAGCGTCATTGGCGTTATTTTTGGCTATTTCCCGGCTAAACGAGCGGCAAAACTTGATCCTATTTACGCTTTAGAACGTGAATAGTTCGCCTAGAAAAATCCCTTTACTTAATGTTAGCACTAAGTAAAGGGATATAAATGATGTTAAGCTATTTATCGCTAAAAAAGATAACCTTGATCAGTGATTTAACTCAGCAAGGCAATTATTCTATCGGCTTTTCTTCTTCATTTTTTACATTATGCGGATCTAACGTCGTTAAAAAAGCCGTTACTTTAGCATAGTCGTTAATAAATGCTTCGTTACTGTCTTTATTCAATCCACTAGAGTTGACAAAGAATTTTCGATTTACCACAACCAGCGGTATCGAACCCGGTTGTAATTCATTAATAGCGTCAGCTTGTTGGGATAAAAAAGTTTTAACTAAAAAACTATCTTTGGTTTTATCATAAGTTTGAGCATCAACACCTAAATCAGCAAATACGGTCTTGATATCTTCCGCTGTTTTGATTTTCTTATCTGTTTGCATCGCTTTATAAAAAACGTCTTCAACTTTATCTTCAATGCCAAGTACATTGGCAACCGCCCATGCTTCAGATAACTCTTTCGCTAGTGGACCAAAATTATTTAAATGGTAACGTTTAAAATTAACATCTTTTGGCAACGTTTTTGCGATTAATTGAGCACCATGGTAGTCATTTTCAAATACCCGACAACTAGGGCAGTTAAACGAAAAGAACTCAACGACTTCTTTATCCGGTGACGGACTAGTCGGTAAAACGCCATATTGAATACCTTTAGTAATTGACTCTTCAGCCGGTGTCGATACCGATGTTGCTTGTTGGCTTTCAGAATTAGTATCGGCGGGTACTGACTCAGCAAAGCAACTCATACTGTAAGCTAGTACTCCAATGGCAATAAGCGTTTTTTTCATGGTGTTAATTCTCCTTTAATTATTCTTTAATTAATCCGCGCGCTTTTAGTAGTGCGGTTTTAAAATCATCTTCATAATCTTTTTTTAACCCGGGAATGGCTTCATTTTTATCAGCGTCTCGCATTTTAAGATGATAAATTAAGACTTCATCACTCAGATCCTTTAATTCACCTTCAAAACCAGCTTCTTGACCAAGTTTAGCCAAAAATTGTAATAAATTGAGATCAGAATCTTTTTCCCACGCTGCTTGTAATAACTCCATTACTTCATCGATACGATGACATTTCATAATTGATACCTTTTTAAGTCTTCAATCAAATTGAAGATGATGATGTGAATTTTATTTAAAATATCCATATTTCATCAGGTTTATTGTCATTATTTAATTGATTTGCAACTACAGCTTAAAAACAGCTTAGTATATACTCAATAATAATTATTCGCCCATAAAACCTGTCATTATTGAATTATTTATTTTATTTTGTATTTTACGACTAGATTAACATTGCTATATAGTAATGTTATTTTGATTTTTCGCAATGTTAAAGAGAAATAATTTATGGAAAATCTGCCTATTACAGCAATAATCTTAGCAGGTGGTCAAAGCTTGCGGATGCATGGCGAAGATAAAGGTTTAATGATGTTGAACAATAAACCGCTTTTTCAACATGTTATTGACCATATCAAACCGCAAGTGAGTAATATTATGATCAACTGTAATCGTCATTGCGATCAATACCAAAAAGCAGGCTACCCGACTTTTAGCGATGATCATAAGGGCTATTTGGGTCCACTTTCGGGCATATATAGCGGCTTATTGCGTAGCACTACACCGTGGAACTTATTTGTTAGTTGTGATACCCCTTTTTTACCCAATGATTTAATCGCACGTTTAGCCATTTATACCCCAACTCATCATGCGATTTATCCGTTTGATGGCCAACATAGCCACCCCACTATCTTATTAATACATCGTAGTATTACGCCACAACTGAAAACTTATTTAGCGCAAGGCGAGCGAAAATTGATGTTATTTTTAAGTAGCATCAAAGCGCAAGCTGTCGATTTTAGTGATAAGCCAACCAGTTTTATCAACGTTAATACCCCTGAAATGCTTGAAAGCCTTAACCAAAAAAGCAGTAGCTAGTCACAATACGCAATAATTTAATCTTTTATCACACACTTTGCCGTTACAGCCATTTTTTAATCTGTTTAGCAAACGCTTCGATCTCGTTGTCTTGCGTTGCCCATGATGTACAAAAACGTAAGCCGATATGATCGCTATCTGTCTGGCCTAAATTATCGACCGCATAATGGTTAACAATTTTTTTGGCTATTGCGTTAGGAAAATTGACAAAAAGTTGATTGGTTTGTGGTTTTGCCATAAAGGTGAATCCGGCCTCTTCAAATAGATTGACTAATTTTTCAGCCATTTGGTTACCATGTTTGCCAAGCTCAAGATAGAGATTATCAGTCATTAATGTATCGAGTTGTACGGCAACAACCCAACTTTTAGCTAAAATTGCACCTTTTTGTTTCATGCTAAAACGGAAATCTTGATTAATGGTTAAATTATTAAATACCACCGCTTCACCAGCAAAAGCACCGACTTTGGTACCACCGATATAAAATACGTCAGTGTATTTAGCTAAATCGGGAAAAGTGATATCGTTTTCTTTAGCCGCTAATGCCATGGCTAATCGTGCGCCGTCTAAATAGAGATATAGATGATTTTTTTGACAAAATTGATAAAGCTCTTTGAGCTCTTGCTTAGTGTATATTGTACCTAACTCTGTTGAATTAGAGATATAGACTAACTTTGGTTGCACCATATGTTCATCACTGTGCTGCGCTAATATCGGTTTAATGAGTTCTGGGGTCAATTTGCCATTCGAACTTTTGACCGTTAATACTTTGTGTCCGGTCGCCTCAATGGCGCCTGTTTCGTGAACATTAATATGGCCGGTTTGAGTTGCAATTACCGCTTGATAAGGCCGTAATAGATGAGAGATAACCGTTAAATTGGTCAGCGTCCCACCCGGCATAAAATGAATATCAGCATTAGGTGATTTGAGTTTTTTTTGAATGGTCTCTCTCGCTTGATAACTACAAGCATCTAAACCATAACCGCTTAATTTTTGGTTGGTAATATCAAGAAAACGTTGCAGTAAACGTGGGTGCACAGTTTGGTTATAATCATTCAAAAAATCATACATATCATTACCTTTTTTATTCATCCAACATCATAAAATGATGTAATATTAATCTTACTTTTAATATAACATGCTTGAACAAAGAGTCTATGAACAATCGAAAAATAGTGGCGATCGCAGGCTACAGCGGTAGTGGTAAAACCACGTTATTAAAAAAGATTATCGCGTTATTAGTTAAACAAGGGATAAAAGTTGGTAGCTTAAAACATGCCCACCACGATATCGAAGTGGATATTGCCGGTAAAGATAGTTATGAGTTACGAAAAGCAGGCGCTTTGCAAACGATTGTTGCTTGCGATAATCGATACGCTTTTATTGAAGAAACCCCTAATGAGCCAGCCAGCTTATCCAATCTCATTGAGCGTTTTGATAACGTTGATGTGATTTTGGTTGAAGGGTTTAAAGATGAAAAAATCCCGAAGATTGTCTGTCATAGGCAAGCAAACAATAAACCTTTTTATATCGATGAATTTACTATCGCTGTTGCCAGTGATCAGCCTGTAAAAATGGCTTTGCCACTATTAGATATCAATCAGCCCGAGCAAATTGTCCAATTTTTAAAAAAATATTTATTTAATTCTTAATATATCGTATCTTATTTACCTAATTTTTACTCAGTTCCTATTAAAGATTTGCATGAATCGAATACTAAAAAAACTATTACGCATCACGATAAAAGTCACCCTTGGATTTATGCTGTTATCTTTCTTTCTGGTATTAGTCATGCGTTGGGTCGATCCATTTGGCTCAATGATTATGGTCGAAAGAAAATTAGCTAATTGGAATGTTCAGCAAGAACATGAATGGAAAGATTGGGATGAAATTTCCGATAATATAAAAATTGCGGTTATTGCCGCCGAGGATCAAAAATTTTCTTCTCATTGGGGATTTGATTTTAGTGCCATAGTTCATGCAGTTAAACATAATTTAAAGAATAATAAAAAGCGTGGCGGTAGTACCATTACCCAGCAAGTGGCTAAGAATGTATTTTTGTGGTCTGCACGTAGCTTCGTGCGTAAAGGCGTTGAGTCTTGGATTACGCTTTGTATTGAGCTAAGTTGGTCAAAAAAACGCACCCTTGAAATCTATTTAAATAGTATCGAATGGGGAGAAGGTATTTTTGGTATTGAGGCAGCCTCCCGCCACTACTTTGGTGTCAGTGCAAAGCAATTAACCAAAGAGCAAGCTAGTTTACTGGCTGCAATTTTACCTAATCCTAGAAAATGGAGTCCAGTTAAGCCTAATATCCTTACACAAAAAAAAGCAAAATGGATCCTAGGCCAAATGGAAAATTTAGATACGAAAACATATTTGAAGAAACTTAATTAATTATCGATTGCGCTTAATGTTTCTACAAATTCAGGCACAATTTTACTTGCTGGGCCGTAAATTTTGGTTTGAAATAAACTTTCACCCAAACTCGGCTCTAAATTGAGCTCAACAGTTTTTGCCCCCGATTGATTAGCAACCTCTACAAAACCCGCTGCCGGGTAGACATTGCCCGATGTACCAATCGAAATAAAATAGTCAGCTTGTGAAAGCGCATGATAAATTTTATTCATCTCTAATGGGATTTCACCAAACCATACTATGTGTGGACGAATAAGCTTATTTTTTACATAATCCACATCCTGATGACAATCAATGATTTGTCCGGTTTGTTCATTGCGAACTTTCAATAATTCACCATGCATGTGGATAATATTTTTAGAACCCGCCCGCTCATGAAGGTTATCAACATTTTGTGTCACAACTAACACATTTTCACTGCCAAGCTTATATTCCAGCTCAGCTAAAGCCAAATGCGCTAAGTTTGGTTTTACCTCAGGGCTTTGTAATTTTTTTCTTAGCATATTATAGAAGCTGTGAACCGCAATGGGATCGCGACTATAACCCTCGTAGGTTGCAACATCGTTAACATCATACCCTTCCCACAATCCATTTTGTGCTCGGAATGTCGATAACCCGGATTCAGCAGAAATACCCGCACCGGTTAAAATCACAATTTTAGGTGTTTTCATCATACCTTAAATCTTTATCATTCTAATCATACAGGTTTAATTAATTTACTATTGTTTATATTCGGTTGTAAACATGCTCATAGCCGGTTTTTTTAACTTTTGATACTTACTGTAAGCGCTAGCCACTTTTGATCTGACGTTTGCTTTGCTTTCACCATTTAACCAACTATTAATCATGGCGTGCACGCTATATGCTTCCGGGGCCATATACTGCATGGTTAAAATCAATGGCGAAATACCAGTACCTAATAACGGTTTAGAAAAATATTTTTGACTTTTACAAGCAAAAACGGCCGCATAGCGTGTTTTTTGCTTTTCTTGCTCTTGTTTTGAGTTTGCCGCCCAACTCGTTTCATAACCAAAGAATTTACGCCAAGACCATTCCATTAACCCATTGTGACCGATGTAAACAACTAAATCAGCTTTACCACCCGCGATTATTTCTTTGTTATTTATGGTAAATGTTGATTGTTTTTTGCCTGCCGAGTAATTAATAAAATCATCAATCGTATTATCAATATATTTACCGTCATAGGCTTGCGCAACGATATAAACATCTTTGCTTTGATGCTTATAGATAATCTCTTCTAATATATAACCCTTTTCAGGTTTATTGACTTGTACTACTTGCCACTCTTTTTGTTTACTAAAAAAGGTTTTAAAGCCATAGGCGGCGCCCCAATAAAGATTATTTTTTGGATCTTGACCATTACCGATTGCAGCCGGAACTGGTGCAATGCCTTGATACTTATTATCACATAATGCAACAACGACATGAATCACTTTGGGATCTGCAAAACATGAAAAAGATAAAACTAAACACATTATTGGCATTAATAATAGATATTTACTCGTTTTCTTCATTTGTTATCAATTCTCCATTCACTTTGTATTTCACAATTATTTTATTTTTATACATCATTTTAGAACAAATACATGCAGGGGCGCGACCGATATTGTTTTTGGTCATGGTGTCTCTCCAGATTATCATTTTTTCTATAGATAACACCTTGCCTTTTAATAAAGGCATGCTGCTTTTCATAAACACGATAGCTGTATTGTCTTTCTTCATCACATAATAGTTCTCCCTCTAGTTGGTGATCGCCAACATGAAGCATAATTTGAAATGTTTTATCGGTAGGATTATGAATAATAAGATCAATATAATTATAAAAAATAGCGGCACCTGAACCAAAAGGTAACACCCGACCATCATCAGGAAAAGGATCAAAGCTATGATTTGCTCGTTCGACTATTTGGAGCTCTGAATGGAGAGCTAACCAATGAATCAGATTACTAACCTGACATATACCACCGCCAATACCTGAACGAGCTACGCCAAATGTAAGTTCCATTCCATTGACAAATCCTCGCTTCTTAGTTGGTTTTCCAACTAATCGGCAAAATGAAAAATATTCACCAGGTTTAATTAAGATTCCATTTAACGAATCAACTGCAATTTTTAGGTTTTTGACTTTATTGTATTGAAGCTGAATATCGCTGTTACCCAATCGACGTATTAATTTAGAGGTATGTTTTTTATAGCGAAAAGGTAAACGTAAATCATGACTACGTTTTAAGCTATATTGACGTGAAGAACAATACCAGGAAAATAGACGAAACAAGCGACGCTGATTTACTCTTAACCAATAAAGTAAGGGATGATAACTGGATAACAGCTTTCGCATTATTGCTTTTTCCTTATATTCTACTAATATCGATTATAGCATCAAAAGATTTATATACTATGTTATATAAGTTTTTTAAGTTTAAAAGATTGTTACAAGACGCTTTGGTTTATTTACCAAAATACCTTAACATTAAACAAATTTAATCTCTTCGACATATTTTTAATCACACAGTTCGCTTAATACGTTTAGGAAATGGATAAAATGAAAACAATAGGTTTAATCGGCGGGATGAGCTGGGAAAGCACAGTGACTTATTATCAAGTGATCAATCAAATGGTAGGAAAATCATTAGGAGGATTACATTCAGCCAAGACGCTTTTATATAGTGTCGACTTTCAAGAAATTGAACATTGTCAGTCCAATGGTGAGTGGGATAAAAGTGCGCTTATTTTAATTGATGCCGCCAAAAGACTAGCATTAGCTGGGGCAGATTTTATCGTGATTTGTACCAATACGATGCATAAAGTCGCAGATCAGATTCAAGCTGCCATTGATATTCCCATTCTCCATATTGCTGATGTTACGGCACAGCACTTAATCAAAGGCAATATTCAAACGGTTGCTTTGCTAGGAACAAAATATACGATGGAACAAGACTTTTATAAATCAAAACTGACTAATAAAGGTTTAAAAGTACTGATTCCCGATGAGCAAGATAGAATAATCATCAATCAAATTATTTATGATGAGCTTTGCCATGGCATCATTAAGCCAAGCGCTAAACAAGCTTATCTTGATATTATTGATAAACTTGTAAAGCAAGGCGCACAAGGCGTTATACTGGGTTGTACTGAAATTGGCTTGTTAATCCAACAGACAAATTGCCTGACGCCATTGTTTGATACCGCTTTATTGCATGCAGAAGAAGCCGCCTTACTTGCAATAAGTTAATCATTTACTCTTTATCAGTATATTCCAGTATATCGCCCGGTTGGCAATCTAAGTGTTTACAGATTGCCTCGAGGGTTGCCAGTCTGAATCCTTTTACTTTACCTTGCTTTAGTAATGATAAATTTTGTTCAGTAATACCGATTGCGGCTGCTAAGTCTTTGGATTTAACTTTGCGTTTAGCCAGCATTACATCTAAATTTATAATAATTGCCACATTAAGATCCTATTAAATCGGTTTCTAGGTTAACGTCATTGTATCGTACTCAACGTTATTATTTATATGCTATATTTAGATAAACTGTCTATTTTCCTCAGCGATCTGACTGGCTTTTTTTAAGATCTGACCAACTAGCATAATACTGATTGCTAATAGCAGTGTCATAAAATCTTCGCTCGTGAACGATATTGAAAAATAACGCTCAGGCTGATTGTAACTTAATATTGCCGTTATTACCGGTTCTGAAAGTACCCCCATTACCGCCCAAATCACCAAAAATTTACCAAAGTTATAACAGTAGTTTGTTGATTTAACGGAAAAATAGTCCGCTTGCGCAAAATTAACCAGCATTAATCGTAGTTGATTAAAAGCATAAATTAAAATAATAATTCTGCCGGTATCAATAAGTGTTGCTAAGGCAGCTTGCCAGAAGGTTAAGCTTAGTACATCGAAGCTATCATCGATTGCTGTAAAAATGAAAAATGAATATCCATTGGATTCCAACCCGATATTATTCGTACCAAAAAAGTAAAACAGCATTGGCGACACCGTACCAATAAGCATGCATACAATAGGGAGCAGGATTAAAATTGCCATATATTGACAGTATTGGTTTAATCGTGATTGTTTTTTGGTTATAGCTGTATCCATTTTTATTTCCTTATTATTTAACTTAGGAAATACAGTATAAAACAAGCACAATAAAAAACAATAAAATATTAAAGTAAAACGATAATAACTTATCTTAATGCATTCATTGTGGATTTAGGGCATAAAAAAACCTTACTGTTTTATCAGTAAGGTTTAAAAAGTTAATAATCACAATTTAATTATGCTTCAATGGCTACACGTAGTTTTTTCATTGCATTTTTTTCTAGTTGACGTATACGTTCAGCCGAAACACTATATTTATCAGCCAAAACTTGCAATGTTGATTTGCTATCATCAGAATCTAACCAACGTGCTTTGATGATATCTTGGCTACGTTCATCCAATTGTGATAATGCATCATGTAATTTATCCGTTGCGTCATTTTCCCAATTATCATTTTCAATTGATTTAGAAAAATCAGAATTAACATCTTCTAAATAAAGCGCCGGAGCAACAATTGAATTATCATCGTCATCACTATCAATATCAAATGACATATCTTGCGCTGACATGCGAGATTCCATTTCAAGTACGTCTTTACGACTCACACCTAATTCATCAGCAACCATATCAACTTCAGCATTATTAAACCAACCTAAACGTTGTTTGTTTTTTCTTAGGTTGAAGAATAATTTTCGTTGTGCTTTAGTTGTTGCTACTTTAACAATACGCCAATTTTTTAATACGTATTCATGAATTTCAGCTTTTATCCAGTGTACCGCAAATGAAACTAAGCGAACGCCCATTTCAGGATTGAAACGACGAACTGCTTTCATTAATCCAATATTACCTTCTTGTATTAAATCTGCTTGCGGTAATCCATAACCGGAATAACCACGGGCTATATGCGCAACAAAACGTAAGTGTGACAAAATTAATTGTCTTGCTGCGTCCACATCGTCATGATAATAGAGTCTTTCACCTAATGATTTTTCTTCTTCTGCGGTTAGCATCGGATAGGTGTTAATCATGCGAAGATATGATTCAATATTTCCTTGTGGGATTAAAGCACCTACTTGCATTTTTAAATCAGTACTCATTTAATTCCCCCTTTTAATTAAGCTATTTTGTTGCCTTTTTAAATAACAACAATTTAAAATCTTACTGTTTAATTAGACCATCAAAACGTGATTTAGTTCACATTTTTTATAATATATTTATATCTTGATAGCACTAATAATATTTATTTAATTTAATTAAGCAATATGCATCACTTTTAAATATTTTTTAGTCGCAATTAAAGCTGATAGCCAACCAATTATCATCGAAAATAAAACAATCAATATACTTTCATCCCATGAAAGTCCATTTATTGTCACTATTGTTCCAAATACATCTGCAACATGCAATATGATTGAATCTATTTGAAGTATAAATATTTTCGATAAAATTAAAGCTAAAATAGCACTTATTAGACCAATAAAGATGCCACTATATAAAAATGGTCTTAAAATAAATCCTTCTGTTGCGCCAATTAATTGCATAACAACAATAGTTTGCCTACGGGCAAAAATATTTAATCGAATGCTATTGCCGATAACTAAAGAAACGGCAATAACCATTAAGATTGCTACTGTCCATACTATGGATTTTACCATATCTGTCAATGCGATAAGTCTGGTAAACCAACTATCATCGAGTTGTACATCATCAACACCTTCAATTTTCGATATTTCCGCCTGTAATTGATGAAGTTTAGTTGTTTGTTTAGCTTCTTTTTGCGGCAGTAAAATGGCTACTGCCGGTAATGGGTTCTCATCTAATAAATCTAAAGCACTGTCAAATCCAGACCATTTTTTAAACTCTTCACGTGCCTGCTCCGCTGACAGATAGTTGACACTTTCAAACTCGGTATAAGTTTTGAGTTTATCGAGTAAATCAGTCGTTTTTTCCGGTGTTAATGATTTATTGATATAGACAGTTAAATTAGGCGTTGGGTTCCATTGCTGTGCCGCTTGATTTGCATTTTTCCACAATATATATCCAATTGTCGGTAATGCAATTGAAATTGCGATCACAAAAATAGTGAGCAACGAGGCAAAAATATGTTGTCTGAAATCATTAAATACATTTTTCCAGGCATAGGCAATTTGCCTTTTCCAACGTGCGAAAAAGCTATTTTCATTTTTTGCTTTTGGTTTAGCAGGTTTGACTTTTGCATTAATCATCAACTTTTAACCTCTAAACGTCCTTGATTCAAATTTAATATGCGATGATGTTTACGGCGAATAAGTGACATATTATGTGTTGCCATTAGCACTGTGACGCCAGCTTGATTAAATTCTTCAAACAATGTCAAAATATCTTTTGATAATTTATCATCCAAATTACCAGTCGGTTCATCGGCAAGTAAGACATTTGGGCGATTGACAATCGCACGAGCAATCCCGACCCGTTGTTGTTCTCCGCCGGATAGTTGTATAGGATAAAATTTCATTTTATCTAACAATCCGACTTTATCGAGAGCGGCGGAAACTCGTCTTTTGATCTCCTCAGCTGGTTTACCAAGAATAATTAATGGAATAGCCACATTATCGTAAACAGTATGATCCATCAGCAATTGGTGATCTTGAAAGATCATGCCAATTGTTCGGCGTAAAAATGGTACATCTTGTTTTTTTAAACTAGAGACATCAATACCATTAAGGAGCACTTTACCGTCATTTGCTTTTTCTAAACCGCAAATTAATCGCATTAAAGTGCTTTTACCGGCGCCAGAATGTCCGGTTAAAAATGCCATTTCACCAGAATATAAAGTAAAATTTATATTTTGTAGTGCGGGTTTTCCACCGGAATAAACTTTACTTACTCGCTGAAATTGGATCATGGTTTCTCTCTATTCATCTGTTTCATCAAACAGTGCATTGATAAAATCGTCAGCGACAAAAGGTCGTAAATCTTCGATCTTCTCACCAACGCCTATATAACGGATAGGGATATTAAATTGATCGGCAATACTAAAAATAATCCCACCTTTAGCGGTACCGTCTAATTTGGTTAATGTCATACCGGTCACACCAACTGCTTCATTAAATAGTTTGGTTTGGCTAATGGCATTTTGCCCGGTACCGGCATCTATCGTTAACATGATTTCATGCGGGGCAGTTTCGTCTTGTTTTTTCATCACTCGAACGATCTTTTTGAGTTCATCCATTAAATGAGATTTATTTTGTAAACGTCCTGCTGTGTCAGCAATAAGTACATCAATGTTTTTGGCTTTAGCTGCTTGCATAGCATCAAAAATAACTGAAGCCGAATCCGCATTGATATGTTGGGCGATAACCGGGATATTATTGCGCTCTCCCCACACTTGTAGCTGTTCAACGGCAGCAGCACGGAATGTATCGCCGGCAGCTAGCATAACGGACTTACCTTGTTGCTGAAATTGACGAGCTAATTTGCCTATGGTGGTTGTTTTTCCTACACCATTTACGCCAACCATTAATATAACAAAAGGCTTGTGGCTTTCTATTTCAAGAGGTTTATCTACACCACTTAAAATAGATTTCATTTCTTGCTTTAAAAGCTCATGTAGTGCATCAGCGTCTTTTAGTTCTTTGCGTGAAGCTTGTTGAGTTAATGAACTGATTAATTTTTGTGTTGTATCAAAGCCTACATCGGCAATAATAAGCTGCTCTTCAAGCTCTTCAAATAACGCATCGTCGATCTTTTTTCCTTTAAATAAATTAAGAAAACCCGATCCAATATTTTGTTTAGTTTTAAAAAGACCTTTTTTTAAGCGTAAA
The DNA here is from genome assembly GCF_026536465.1 of Gilliamella sp. B3172. Classification (NCBI taxonomy): domain Bacteria; kingdom Pseudomonadati; phylum Pseudomonadota; class Gammaproteobacteria; order Orbales; family Orbaceae; genus Gilliamella; species Gilliamella sp. B3172. Next base: position 106,897 of record NZ_JAFNOA010000010.1, read on the forward strand.
AAAAAGCCTTCTTTTTTTTGTTCTGCCATAAATAAATTATCCTATGATCATATTAACGATCATTTTATCTTATTTTAGAATAAAGCCCAATGTATTCAATCAGAGAAAATAACATTATTGATCAATTTGATCCTTTAAAATTTAAAGGAAAGAATAGAATATCAACCAATATTAGACGATTAATTGTAATTAAAGATCATTGAGACTAATTGAACGCCACTCACCTTGTGACAATTGATGAGTAAAGAGATTATATTTGCCAATTTGTACACGCACGAGCCTTAAACAAGGGAAACCGACAGCGGCACACATTCGGCGAACTTGTCGATTTTTACCTTCGGTTATTGTGATACTTACCCATGAGGTCGGTATCGTTTTGCGTTCTCTAATCGGGGGCACCCTTGGCCATAATTGTGTCGGCTCAGCCAGCGCGGAAACAATTGCTGGTGCGGTATGAAACTCTTTTAATTGAACACCCCACTTTAATGCTTCAATCGCACTTTGGTTAATCTCACCTTCTACTTGTACCCAATATGTTTTGGGTAATTTGAATTTCGGGGAACTTATTTTAGCTTGTAATTTACCGTCATTGGTGAGTAATAGTAATCCTTCACTGTCAGTATCAAGCCGACCAGCAGGGTAAAATTGTGGTAATGGTATAAAATTTTTTAATGTTTGATATTTTTCATGAAACGAAAACTGTGTAATGACATTAAATGGTTTATTAAAGGCGATTAGTGAATTCATCTCGTTCCTACAACACTTGATGTTTAATATTACATTTTATGATATAGAAAATCACAAACAAATAAATGATTATGCCAAATTATTTACACAAAATCTAAACGGCAAATAGCAAAAAAGCCCAGCATCTCTGCTGGGCTTTCGCTCTAATTTAAAAGTCTGGCGGCACCCTACTCTCACATGGGTAATACCCACACTACCATCGGCACTACGG
>NZ_JAFNOA010000011.1:0-102029 GCF_026536465.1 Gilliamella sp. B3172
TGTGGGTATTACCCATGTGAGAGTAGGGTGCCGCCAGACTTTTAAATTAGAGCGAAAGCCCAGCAGAGATGCTGGGCTTTTTTGCATCTTATCGTTTAAATATTTAGGTTAAATGATTTACGCAAAGATCGTATAATTTCAATCCATTTGTCTAAGGAGTGAACGATGGATAATCTGGAGTATTTATATCAGTTTTTTGGATCTGATTTTATTCAAAAATATACAACAGTTCCTCAGTTGGTTGGAATATTAGGTTATCTTGTTGGCGTAAGTGCTTTTTTACAACGTAAAGATAGCGCTTTTCGTAATCAATTAACCCTAGTCAATATCATTATGACACTGCATTTTTACCTGCTGGGTCCCGAATCTTATCCGGCAGCTATCCTAAATATAATCAACATTTTTCGAAATATTACCTCAGCATATACCAAAAGCCTGTTGGCAATGTTGTTTTTTATAGCCCTAATGTGGATATTTTATTTTCTCACTACGCCCGACTGCACGCAATTTATTCACTATTTCTCTGTTATCGGTACGACACTGGTAACCATTGCGCTTTTTCGTTTTCGGCAACAGCAAATGCGCTTACTGATCTTACTCAGTAGTGCATTATGGATAATCTATAGTTTAGTGATAGGTTCACTCGGTAGTCTGGCTATTGAAATCACATTTGCGGTGATTAACATCGTGACGATTATCAAATTAGCGAAAAAAACATCTGAATAACAGCATATTTATACGTTTAACATCATTTTTCTATTTATTTATTGCTGTATGTATGAAACAATTCAGCTATATAAAAAATAAATTTTTTGAGGTAGTCAGTGATCGATAATGATGGCTACCGTCCAAATGTAGGAATAGTTATTTGTAACAGGTATGGTCAAGTACTTTGGGCTCGTCGTTACGGGCAAAATTCTTGGCAGTTTCCTCAGGGCGGAATAAAACAAAACGAAACGCCTGAGCAGGCAATGTTTCGAGAACTTAATGAAGAGGTAGGATTATTACCAAAAGATGTAAAAATTTTGTCAGTAACTAATGGTTGGCTTCGTTATAAATTACCCAAAAGAATGATTCGTTGGGAAAATCAACCTGTTTGTATTGGACAAAAGCAGAAATGGTTTTTATTAGAGCTTATTTCTGATCCGTCGGTGATTAATCTAAACATGTCTTCTACCCCGGAATTTGATGATTGGAAATGGGTAAGCTATTGGTACCCTATTAGACAGGTTATTGCTTTTAAACGGGATGTATACCGAAAAGCAATGAAAGAATTCTGCTTATCTGTATTTACCATACAGTCTGAATCGGATTTACCTGTAGCAAATGTTTCTAAAAAGAAACGATTTAATTTCTTTGTTCATAAACGAAAAAACAAACAGCGTGTAAAAAAATGAATCAATATTTACAATTTCCGGATTTTAATCCAGTTGCACTTTCATTAGGTCCTATTTCTTTGCATTGGTATGGTTTGATGTATCTATTTGGCATAGTTGGTGCGCTTTTTCTGGCAAAACGCCGAGCGAGTAAACCCGATAGTCAATGGACAGCACAACAAGTTGAAAATCTCCTTTTCTGGGGCTTTTTAGGGCTCTTTATTGGTGGAAGAGTAGGTTATGTCTTTTTCTACAATTTCGAAGCCTTTATGCACGACCCTATAACGCTATTTAAAGTGTGGGAAGGGGGAATGTCATTTCATGGAGGCTTAATTGGCGCCATCTGCGTAATAGCAATTTTTGCTAAAAAAACGGGCAAAACGTTTATGCAAGTAGCTGATTTTGTTGCACCGTTGGTACCAATCGGATTGATGTTTGGTCGATTTGGTAATTTTATCAATGGCGAACTGTGGGGGCGTGTTACCAATTCATCCATTGGCATGTTATTTCCGACATCTGCGCATGCTGATTTTATGTTTGTGCAGTCTCACCCTGAGTGGTACTCGCTTTATTCGCAATTGAATGGTATTTTGCCAAGACATCCATCTCAACTTTACGAAATGTTTTTTGAAGGAATTGTTCTATTTATCATCTTAAATCTATTTATTCGCAAACCTCGACCAACCGGCAGTGTATCCGGTCTATTTTTGCTTTGCTATGGTGTGTTTAGATTTGTCATTGAATTCTACCGACAACCCGATGAACAGTTGGGCTTATTTTTAAACATCATTAGTATGGGACAAATTTTATGCCTACCAATGATTTTTGGTGGTATTTTCATTCTTTTATATGCTTACAGATTTAATAAAAAGGCCATAAAACCATGAAACAATATTTAGCACTTATGCAAAAAATTTTAGATGAAGGAACACCTAAATCAGATCGAACAGGAACAGGGACCTTATCTATTTTTGGTCATCAGATGCGATTTAATTTACAAGATGGTTTCCCATTGGTCACCACCAAAAAATGTCATTTACGTTCAATTATCCACGAATTGCTTTGGTTTTTAAAAGGCGATACCAATATAAAGTATTTACAAGATAACAAAGTGACCATTTGGGATGAATGGGCTGATGAAAATGGTGATTTAGGCCCTGTGTATGGCAAACAGTGGCGAGCATGGGGAACTGCCGACGGGCGTCAAATCGATCAGATTTCGCAACTGATTGAACAAATTAAACATGACCCGGATTCAAGAAGGATGATTGTTTCAGCCTGGAATGTGGGTGAGCTTGATCAAATGGCTTTAGCGCCTTGTCATGCTTTTTTCCAATTCTACGTGGCACAAGGTAAACTTTCTTGTCAGCTTTATCAGCGTTCATGTGACGTTTTTTTAGGTCTACCTTTTAATATTGCTAGCTATTCACTTCTTGTGCATATGATTGCACAGCAGTGTGATTTAGAAGTCGGTGATTTTGTCTGGACAGGCGGCGATACTCACCTTTACTCAAATCATATGGAGCAAACACATTTACAGTTAACTCGTGAACCAAGAGCGTTACCAAAACTGGTTATCAAACGTAAACCACCGACAATCTTTGATTATGTCTTCGAGGATTTTGAAATCGTTGATTATGATCCTTATCCGGCAATTAAAGCACCGGTTGCAGTCTAATTGTTTGTCAAGAAGTTTCAGAAATAGTATACGTTTGAGTATAAAATTAGCGCTGTTAAAGTGTTAAATTTCACAATAGGGATTAATCAATTTAATCCCTAACATCTGTTTCAAATCATTAGCTTTATGCAAACGCCTTATCTTGATGAAGGATTAAAGCAACCCTCGAGCATGTTATTTTTCTGCCTCTTAAATCAAGATTTGGTATATAATAATCTACTTTGTTTAAATAATTATTTGATCTTAATATGAATCAAAATCAGGAAATACGCCCCATTTTTTCAAAACGTTTATTACACCCTCGTTACTGGTTAACGTGGTTTGGTATTGGTATTTTGTATCTAATCGTTTTATTGCCTTATCCAATCATTTATCAAATTGGTAAAGGTCTAGGCTTGCTTTCCATGAAATTGATAGGTAAACGTAAAGAGACCGCCAGACAAAACCTTAAGCTCTGTTTTCCTGAAAAGTCCCAGCAAGAACGAGACCAATTGTTGCGAGAAAATTTTATTTCAACTGGTGTTGCTATTTTCGAAACAGGAATCGCTTGGTTTTGGTCAGATAAACGGCTAGCTAAACAATCCTCGATTGTCGGTGATTCTTATATTACCCAAATACAGCAATCGGGTCAGGGTGTACTGCTTATTGGCATCCACTTTTTAACACTTGAATTAGGTGCCCGTATTTTAGGTATGAGTCATCCGGGAGTTGGGGTCTACCGACCAAACGATAATCCGGTAATGGATTATGTTCAGCTTAAAGGCCGCTTGAAATCAAATAAATATATGTTAGATCGCTATAACACCAAAGGAATGGTTCGGGCGTTAAAAAATGGCGAATTACTGTGGTACGCCCCCGATCATGACTACGGACCTAAAAATAGCGTGTTTGCGCCACTATTTTCAGTTGAAAAAGCAGCGACAACCATTGGCACGCGCATTTTAGTTAAACTCGGTCACCCGGCTATTATTCCATTTACCCCTAAACGTGAAAAAAATGGTCGTTATACCGTGTATGTTACACCGCCACTTGAAGGGTATCCGGTCGATGATGATGTTCAAGCTGCAACCTTTATGAATAAAGCTATCGAACAGGAAATTTTAAAAGCTCCCGAACAATATATGTGGTTACATCGACGATTTAAAACTCGTCCAAAAGGTGAAGCGCCGTTATACACAGATAGTGTTCAATCTGACTAAAACAGGTTATTTGAAATTGTTGGTTAAAAGAGTCAAAACGAAATATGCAAAAACTTAATAAAATTATTCTCTATTGCCGTTGTGGATTTGAAAAAGAGTGTGCAGCAGAAATTACCGATAAAGCCACACAGCATGAGATATACGGTTTTGCCAAAGTAAAAGATAACAGTGGTTATGTCGTGTTTGAATGCTATCAACCTGAAGATGCACAGCGCTTAATTAAAACGTTATCATTTAGAACACTTATCTTTGCAAGGCAGATGTTTGTATCTGGTGACCTACTAACAGATCTGCCAACCAACGATCGCATATCACCAATAATCGATGCACTAACCGGATGTGTCGAAAAAGCGGGCGATTTGCGGGTTGAAGTTGCTGATACCAATGAAGGTAAAGCGTTAGCGGGGTTTTGCCGTAAATTTACTGTTCCGCTCAGACAGGCTCTGAGAAATAAGCGAATTCTACTAAAAGTGCAAAATCCTTCACGCCCGGTTATTCACTTATTATTTATCAATAACCATAGCTGTTATGTTGGCTATTCATTAAGCCAAAACAACTCGCCTTTTTATATGGGTATTGCAAGATTGAAATTTCCGTCTGATGCGCCGTCTCGCTCAACCTTAAAATTGGAAGAAGCATTTCATATTTTTATTCCTTATGAAGAGTGGGATGAACGCTTAAAAGGCGGCTTAAATGCCGTCGACCTTGGCGCTTGCCCGGGCGGCTGGACATATCAGCTAGTTAAACGTAGTATGATGGTTTATGCCATCGATAATGGACCAATGAATGAAAAATTAATGGAAACCGGTCAAGTTAAACACTTTCGTGAGGATGGTTTTAAATTTGAACCGAAAAAACATAATATTTATTGGTTGGTCTGTGATATGGTTGAAAAACCCGCTAAAGTGACTGAGTTAATTGCAAAGTGGCTAATCAATGGTTGGTGTCGAGAAACGATCTTTAATCTCAAATTACCTATGAAAAAGCGTTATGAAGAAGTCAAACAAAATTTAGAGCTACTACATAACCAACTGAAAAATCATCAGATTAATGTACAAATACAGGCAAAACAGCTTTATCATGATCGCGAAGAGATCACCGTTCATGTACAAAGAATTTGGGGATAGCAAACGAATTTAATAACTTGATTATCGCTCGCTTAATTAGCCATTGGCTAATAATTGAGGTAACTGTTAAAAAGCGCCGATTATAATATCAATTCGGCGTGATTAAAGCGAAATCTATTAACTGGTCAATTTTTAATAATTTAAACAATCGTAAACTAAATTGTTAAGAATTATTAAGATTTTTTTTGACAGTTAGTGATGTTTATTTATTCGAATTAAACAGTAGAATAATAAAAAAGTGCGCTATTGACTAAAATTAACGCAATAATCAGGGTAAAGTGAAATATTATAGCTTTAAATTTGTGCTTAAAAAGCTTACCATTTAAACTCTATTGTATGTAATACGGCATAGCACTATTTCCGTTAATACAATTGATTGTCAAATGACAGATTATTAATAGAAAGATATGTTTTAATCTTGAAATATTAATTGCACTGTCTTTAAAAAAATTAATCACCGTTTTTTTAAGCGCTAGAAAATAAATCCAACTAAGAGTGGCAATAAACTGGCGTCATTGTCATTGATAAATAAAACTGTTTATCAATAAAGAATTTTAAGATAACAAATTACAAGAGAATGGGTATGAAATTAAAACAATCCTTATATGCTATTGTAATATTAGCACTATATGCATTACTGGTTGGCTGTACACTCAATATATCAAAAAAATCTTCTGATTTTGATGAGACTAAAGATTCTGCTTATTATTTATCTCAGGTAGATTCTGCGACCGGTTCAGCTAAGACAAACTGGCAATTACTGGCGGTGCGAGCGTTAGTGAAAGAAAATAAAATTTCACAAGCGAAGTCGATCTTATCTCAGCTAACCGATCTCAATGTTGCTCAGCAAAATGAAAAACTCTTATTATTAGGTGAAATTGCTGTTAAAACCGGTAAATCATTTGACCTCAACCAATTAAATGTTAAAGAATTAAATAATCGTCAATTATATCGTTACTACAGTATAAAATTAGCGTTTGACGCAAAAAGTAAAAATATCAATCAACAAGCGCATGATTATATCGATCTTGAAATATTTGCTACTGATCAGCAAAGAAAGCAAGTGATTCACAATACCTTTAATTTCTTCAAAAAACTAACTAAAAATCAATTAAGTTCAATTAGCGTTTACGACAATGAAACGACGTTGCAAGGTTGGGTTGATTTAGCGTTTGTGTTTTTAAACAATCGACCAGTGCCGGTGAAACAAGATGATGAAAATGGTCAAGCCATTGCAGCGAACGCTCAAAATCAAAATGCAATATTAATACAAGCAATTAAAGATTGGGCGATGCGTTATCCGGATCATCCAGCTAAATTACTTATTCCTTCTTTAACCGGTGAAGAGTCTATTTCGGTAGATAATGCAAATGCTAAAAAAGTTGCATTATTACTGCCATTAAATGGTTCTTCACGCATATTTGGTAATACTATTCGCCAAGGCTATGTGGATGCTATTAAATTTTATCCACAGGAGCCACAGCAAGACATGGTTATCTTAGATACATCATCTGCCCCAATGGAATCTTTAATTCAACAAGCTCAAGACCAAAATGTTCAATTAATCGTGGGGCCTTTGTTGAAAGATAACGTTACAAAAATAAAACAGTTATCCCCAAGTATTCCGGTTTTAGCGCTTAATAAAGTTGATAATAGCGTCGCAACGACAAACAAGATGTGCTATTTTGCATTATCGCCGGAAGATGAAGCCATAGATGCGGCTAACCATATTTATGCGCAAAATAAAACAAGACCACTATTACTTGTACCACAAACCGATTTAGGTCGCCGGGTTGCACAAAGCTTTGCTAAACAGTGGTCACAACTATCGGCAAACAGTTCGCAAGCCTATGTTCAATATTTTGCTAATGCAAGCTCGCTAAGAGCAAATATGAATCGCAATGTCGGAATTAGATTAACAGGTAGTCCGGTTTTTGCTGATGATGCATCCTATGCAGGTTCAGCCTCTGGTTTTGATGCCGTTTATGTTTACGCTTCATACGATGAAATGACATTAATTAAACCAATGCTTGATATGGGTGCGGGTAAAACTGTAGGTAATGCATCGAGCTCAGTATTACTTTATTCCAGCTCTAAAAGCCATACCGCTAATCGATCAAACGATTTTAATTATGATATGAATCAAACCGAGTATGCCGATATTCCAATGATAGTAAACTTATCTGATAGTATGACAACAATGGTGCCGGGTAATATTCAGAAAGATTATTCATTATTACGATTGTATGCAATGGGAATTGATGCATGGAGACTAGCGAATCGTTTTAATCAGTTAGACTCTTATCAAGCTGATTTCCTAAACGGTATGACCGGGAAATTATCTACCAGTAACCAATGTGAAGTTACACGTTCGTTATCCTGGCAACAGTACGCTTATGTTGCAGCATCAACCAACACAACAAACGAAGAATAAAAATATTGGCAAGCATTATGAGCAAATTGCTTGCCAATTTTTAATTCAACAAGGGCTGGTTTTCGTTGCACAAAATAGTCAATGTCGCTTAGGTGAAATTGACTTAATTATGCGTGACAAACAGTGTTTTGTATTTGTTGAAGTGCGCTACCGTAAAAATGCTAATTTTGGTGAAGCTGAAACGACAGTTACGCCGTCTAAACAAGCCAAAATTAGGCAAGCGGCACAACTTTGGATGATATCGAATAATTTAAATATAGAAGAAACCGAATTTAGATTTGATGTTTTTGCCGTGACCGGTAAAAACCAGAAATGGATTATCAATGCGTTTTAATTTTTAGGTGAAAAACGTGCAAGACTTAATTAAAAATTATTTTACAGAAAGTATTCAAACACAAATTGTCATGGCTGAGTCACTCGGTTCTTCCATAGAAAAAGCTGCTAATATTATTGTCGAGAGTTTGCTAAATGGGAATAAAATAATGAGTTGTGGCAATGGCTCTGCGGCGGCAAATGTGCAAAGTTTTACCTCACGTTTAATTACCAGTATGGATATAGAAAGACCGAGCATTCCTGCTATTGCGTTAGTCTCTGATAATGTGTTACTCAGTGCTATTAGTAATCATGAAGAAGTCTATGCTCGCCAAATTCAAGCACTCGGTCATCGAGGTGATACCTTAGTTATTTCTACTTGCCAAGGTAATAGCCGATCGATTATTCGAGCCGTACAAGAGGCGGTAATCAAAGATATGAAAATTGTTGCCTTGACCGCTTTTGATGGTGGTGAAGTTATTGGTTTACTGGGGCAAAATGATATCGAAATTCGAATTCCGTCATACAAAAAAGTCATGGCATATGAAATGCATGCCATGATTTTAAACTGTTTATGCCAATTAATTGAAAACACATTGTTTATTCATGGTGAATAAGTTGAAATTAAATCAGTTTAATTCTGCATTTATAGTGATTTTGTGCTATAATTATAGGCTGATTTGATGACTTAAATTAATAAGAGAACATGGTGTTATGACCGAACTAGCCAAAGAAATAACCCCCGTTAATATTGAAGATGAATTGAAATCCTCGTATCTTGATTATGCAATGTCTGTTATTGTTGGGCGTGCATTACCTGATGTGCGTGACGGATTAAAACCGGTACATAGACGGGTTTTATTTGCCATGCATGAGGCCGGATACGATTGGAATAAACCTTATCGAAAATCTGCACGTGTTGTAGGGGATGTGATCGGTAAATATCATCCACATGGCGACTCTGCTGTCTATGACACGATCGTGCGTATGGCTCAGCCGTTTTCGTTACGCTATATGCTTGTCGACGGTCAAGGTAACTTCGGTTCGGTTGACGGTGACTCAGCGGCGGCGATGCGTTATACCGAAATTCGCATGCAAAAATTCGCTGGCGCATTACTAACCGATCTCGATAAAGAAACGGTCGACTTCTCGCCTAACTACGACGGCTCAGAAATGATCCCCGATGTGTTACCAACACGTATCCCTAATTTATTAATTAATGGCTCATCTGGGATTGCCGTTGGTATGGCAACCAACATTCCACCTCACAATTTAACTGAAGTTATCAATGGTTGTCTTGCTTTTATCGAAGATGAAAATATTTCAGTTGAAGGATTAATGGAGCATATTCAAGGTCCGGATTTCCCAACTGCTGCGCTAATCAATGGTCGCAAAGGTATCGAAAATGCTTACCGTACCGGGCGTGGTATTATTTATATTCGTTCTAAAGCTACCGTTGAAGTCGATGACCAAACCGGTCGTGAAACAATCATCGTTAACGAAATTCCTTATCAAGTTAACAAGAAAAAGCTTATCGAAAAGATTGCAGAATTAGTTAAAGACAAAAAAGTCGAAGGCATTTCTGCATTACGTGATGAATCTGATAAAGACGGTATGCGTATTGTCATTGAAATCAAGCGAGATGCTGTTGGTGAAGTGGTATTAAACAATCTTTTCTCACTGACGCAATTACAAGTCTCATTTGGTATCAACATGGTAGCCTTACATAAAGGTCAACCAAAACTATTAAACTTACGGGAAATGATTGAAGCATTTGTGCTTCACCGTCGGGAAGTGGTCACTCGTCGTACCATTTATGAACTGCGTAAAGCACGTGAGCGTGCCCATGTGTTAGAAGGTCTCGCTATTGCGCTGGCCAATATCGATCCAGTGATTGAGTTAATCCGCGCGGCAGCAACGCCAGCGGAAGCGAAAGCCAAATTATTAGCGCAAGCTTGGCAATTAGGCCATGTTGCCGCTATGCTGGAAAAAGCCGGTGATGATGCCGCTCGTCCGGAAGACCTTGCACCGGAATTTGGTATTCGTGATGGTCACTACTACCTATCTGAAGCGCAAGCACAAGCTATTTTAGATCTACGTTTACACCGTTTAACTGGTCTTGAACATGAAAAAATCCTTGATGAATATAAAGAGCTATTAGTTTTAATTGGTGAACTATTATTTATCTTATCAAGCCCGGAACGATTGATGGAAGTGATTCGCGAAGAGCTTGAAGCTGTTCGTGACCAATTCCAAGATGCTCGTAGAACTGAAATCACGGCAAGTAGCGCAGATATCAATATTGAAGATCTTATCGCTCAAGAAGATGTTGTTGTGACGTTATCGCATCAAGGTTACGTAAAATATCAACCATTATCAGATTACGAAGCTCAGCGTCGTGGTGGTAAAGGTAAGTCAGCGACCAAAATCAAAGAAGAAGATTTTGTTGAAAAATTACTCGTGGCAAATACTCACGACACTATTTTATGTTTCTCAAGCCGTGGGCGATTGTATTGGATGAAGGTTTATCAATTACCGGAAGCCAGCCGTGGATCACGTGGTCGACCAATCATCAATTTATTACCACTGGAAGCTGATGAGCGCATTACTGCCATTTTGCCTGTTCGGGAATTTGATGATGAACATTGCGTCTTTATGGCAACCGCGCAAGGAACGGTTAAGAAAACTTCACTTATTGAATTTAGCCGCCCTCGCAGTGGTGGAATTATTGCGATTAACTTACGTGATGATGACGAATTAATCGGCGTTGATTTAACTAGTAATGAAACATCTGATATCGTTGATGATGAAGAGCTGAATGATGATTTAATCGTTGATGAGGCAGACAATGATGACGAAGTGTCTCAAATATCTAATACAGAAGACATTATGTTATTTTCAGCTAATGGTAAAGTTGTTCGATTCCCAGCAAATAAAGTTCGTTGCATGGGACGAACGGCAACAGGTGTTAGAGGAATAAAATTAGAAGGCGATGATAAAGTTGTCTCACTTATTGTTCCTCGTGGAAATGGTGCAATTTTAACTGCAACGCAAAATGGTTATGGTAAACGTACTGAACAAGAATTATATCCAACTAAATCACGTGCAACTAAAGGCGTAATATCGATTAAAGTCAGTGAGCGAAATGGTGCAGTAGTTGGTGCAGTACAAGTTAAAGAAACGGATCAAATCATGTTAATTACTGATGCCGGTACATTAGTCCGTACTCGTGTATCAGAAGTGAGTGTTGTTGGTCGAAATACGCAAGGCGTGATGTTAATTCGTACAGCGGATAACGAGAAAGTGGTCGGATTACAGCGAATTGCTGAAACTGAGGATGAGGCAGATTCGGAATTATCTCAGCAAAATGAGGAGCTGGGTGATTCCGCACAGGAATCCGAAGAATAAATCTTTATTATTAAAAGGATTAGTGAAAAACTAATCCTTTTTTGTTTTAGAAAACCTCAAAAGGAATCGTATGAGATGTCATTTTTTATTAAAAAAATCTTAACTAATCTTGCATGGCAAATTTTAATTGCCTTGATCTTAGGTGTAGTGACAGGTGCTTTTCTATATGAATTAGCAAATCCTAATCATGAATTACATTCATATTATCAATTTGCCATTGTTAATATTTTCCAACCTGCAGGTGATATTTTTATCCGTTTAATTAAGATGATTGTATTGCCAATTATTCTTAGTACTTTAACGTTGGGTATAGCAGGCATTGGTGGTTCAAAACGTTTAGGAATGCTTGGCTTTAAAACTATTCTTTATTTTGAAGTTATTACCACTATTGCTATTTTATTAGGTCTTTTTTGGGGTAATTTCTTTGCACCTGGTGCGGGAATTGATTCTTCAACGTTAGCTTCAGCAGATATTAGTAAATATACGAAAGCAGCTGAAGAACTTAGCGGTAAACCGCATGGTTTAATTGTTATGATTTTAGACATGATTCCGGCTAATATCTTTAAAGCAATGTCTGATGGTGCAGTTTTACCTGTTATCTTCTTCTGTGTCTTTTTTGGCTTAGGCTTAATGTCGTTACCTGATAAACAGCGTGATCCATTTTTATTCTTATTAAAAGTGGTATCAGATACAATGTTTAAAGTAACAAATATGATTATGCGTTACGCACCTATTGGGGTATTTGCCTTAATCACAGTAACCGTTGCCAAATATGGCTTTGCTTCATTACTACCATTACTGAAATTGATTTTAACGGTCTATTCAGCAATGATTATATTTACCTTGGTCATATTAGGTTTAGTTTGTAAATTGTGCCGATTTAATATTTTTACCTTATTAAAAATATTAAAAGAAGAACTCGTTATTGCGTTTTCAACGGCAAGCTCCGAGACAGCTTTGCCTAAGATCATTGAAAAAATGGAAGCTTATGGCGCACCAAAAGCGATTACCAGTTTTGTTATCCCGACTGGATATTCATTTAATCTTGATGGTTCAACACTATATCAAAGTATAACTGTTATTTTTCTCGCGCAATTATTTGGTATGGATTTAAGTATTCTCGATCAAATTATCATCGTTATCACATTAATGATAGCATCAAAAGGGATTGCTGGTGTACCAGGCGCTTCAATTTTAGTGTTATCAGCTACACTCGGTAGTGTTGGTATACCAATCGAGGGTATTGGTTATATTATGGGTGTTGAGCGTATTTTAGATATGGGTAGAACAGTTGTGAATGTTGTGGGTAATGCATTGGCTGCTATCGTTATCGCTCGCTGGGAACATGTTTTTGATGATAAAAAAGCAAGAGCATATGAGCAACAATATTTAAAATAAAACATCATTATAATTTATAAAGCTTCAGTTAAAACTGGAGCTTTTTTATTAAATTAATCTAATTTGCATGATTATATATATAAAAAAACCCAGCTTAAGCTGGGTTTTTTTATTTAAAAGTAAAATTATTTAATTTTAGCTTCTTTATAAACAACGTGCTGACGAACAACAGGATCGTATTTTTTGATCTCCATTTTTTCAGGCATTGTTCTTTTATTTTTGCTAGTGGTATAAAAATGACCGGTACCAGCAGAAGAAACTAATCTAATTTTCTCACGTACACCTTTAGCCATGATATGGTTTCCTTATTAGTACTTTTCACCACGGGCACGAAGTTCAGCTAAAACTGCATCAATACCCTTTTTATCGATAGTTCGCATACCTTTAGCAGATATACGTAATTTTACAAAACGTTTTTCACTCTCAACCCAAAAACGGTGAGTTTGAAGATTTGGTAGAAAACGACGTTTAGTAGCATTCATCGCATGAGAACGATTATTCCCTACTAAAGGTTTTTTTCCTGTTACTTGGCATACTCGTGACATGTCAATAATTCTCCGAAATTTCTATGCTTAAGCCTTGGGCGTAATATGTTAATGGAATTAACCTCGTCAGGCTTTTAGTTTGCTGCAGTCTATCTGAGAAGCAGACTAACCTCTCACACTACACCCATAATAATGAGGTAGCGAAGTATACGCTTTTATGCAAAGATTCTCAAGTATTATCTTATTTTATGCGAAAAATAAGTAGCGACAAGGTAAATTTAAATAATCGACAAATATTGTGTAAATCTAAAATTCTCCTATACTGTCTTGGGCACAGATCAGTTAAGAGAGTTTGATGACATGAATCTAAAACAATTAAAGTACTTTCAGGTACTGGCTAAAACACAACATTACACATCAACATCAGAATATTTCTCCATTAGCCAACCTAGTTTAAGTCATTCAATTTCAGAACTTGAAAAAGAAGTAGGAATCAAACTGTTTCAAAAACGAGGGCGCAACGTCGAACTGACAAAAGAGGGTAAGCAGTATCTAACTTATGTAGAACAAGCTTTAAGCGCCTTGTCAGAAGGTGAACAATTTGTAAGAGAGCTAACCAGCGTTTCGCATGGGCATATCGGGCTAGCTTTCATCTATTCTATAAGTACCAATTACATGCCAAAAATCATTAAAGCTTTTTTAGATCAACCGGACAATAAAAATATTACTTTCTCATTTTATGAAGGAATGTCACAAAATATTATTGAAGGGTTGAAAGCAAAAAAATATGAAATTGCGATCTGTTCCCGTTTGCAAGATGAACCCGATGTTCATTTTCAAAAATTAACTAAACAAGAACTGGTATTTATAATTTCTAACGATCACCCGTTATCGAAACGTAAAAAACTCGATTTAAAAGATCTGATTAACGAACCGCTAATCTTATTTACCGAAAGAAGTGGAATGAAAAATGTCGTTGATGAGATGTTATATAAAACAGGGGTAAAACCCAATATAGCTTGTCGAGTAGAAACAGAAGGTGCCATGATGGGATTAGTTTCAATCAATTATGGTATCGGTATTATGCCAAGAGTGTTGATACCTGAAGAGTTTAACGTAACGCTGGTGCCGATGAGTAAAAACTATCAAAAAAGAGATATCTTTATTGCCACCATGGAAAACAGACCACTTTTGCCTGCGGCACAAAAATTTTACCACTTTTTAATCGAACATAGCGATGATGCAATCTTTGGCAGGTGATAGCCAATAATTAACAATATTGCAGGTAGCATCAAATCAGATTGATTTTATTTGGCACAAATGCCAAATAGAATCAGGCTACGATCATCGCCTTGAAGTCAGAAAATTTTCAGTCAATAAGTCGGAATAATTATTTTTTATATATTAAACATATTGTTATAAAACAAAACATTAACTGTATCTATAAATTAAGAAAAAATGATTTAATTTTATAATAAATATGCTTTAATACTCTTGATAAAGATTTTATTTATTCGCTTTAATTTTCTAACTTTCAAGGAGATTATATGAGCCAGTTCACGCCATATAGCATATACGGCATTATCGGTTATCCTTTAGGGCATAGTATGAGCCCACTGATTCATACGACATCATTTCAAGATTATGGCATTCCAGCAGTTTTAGTCCCATTTCCTACCCCACCAGAAGAAATTGCAACTCTGTTTAAATCGGTCAGATTACTTAATATAAGGGGATTATGTGTCACCATTCCACATAAGCAAACAATTATCCCTTATTTAGATGAAGTAACTGAACATGTAAAAAAAGCTGGGGCAGCAAACTTAGTTTATTGGGATGGCGATAAGCTTTGTGGTGATAACACAGATATTGTTGGCTTTATGCAGCCCCTTGAACAGAAAAAGTTACCACCAGAGTATAAAAAAGTTTTATTACTTGGTGCCGGTGGCGCAGCGCGTGCCGCTGTGGTTGGATTGCATGATCTAGGCTATACCGATATCACTGTTACCGATATTGTAACCGATCTACCGGAAGCTTTAGCTAAAGAGTTCAACCTCAAGGTTGTTGCGTGGGAAGATCGTCATAAAGTTGAAGCACAAATTATTATTAACTCAACACCGCTAGGAATGAAAGGTAAATTTGAAGATCAAACACCTTACGAACAAGATTGGTTTAAAGGCAAAGGTGTGGCTTATGATATTGTCTACACCCCTTATAATACAAAATTCCGACAAGCAGCAGAAAAAGCTGGCTGGGACTCGATATCAGGGCGTGAAATGTTTATAGGTCAAGCAAATGCGCAATTTAAAATTTGGACAGGAAAAGACCTTTCTGAAAAAGCCAAACAAGCGGTCATCGATGCTTTAGCTGAAAAATAGATCAAAAAAGTATGCATCAAACCGCATTTGTTTGGTGCATCAATAATAAATTTATACACTTCACTCTAGGTGTTTAGTTCAACTATTGAAAAATAAATAGGGTGTTAGCGAGTTGTATAAATGAAAAATGTTATCAAAAGGAGTCATTATGACCAATTTAGAATTACAGGCATATCGTCGTTTTCTGATGTTAAAAGTGCCAGAGGCAAGTGAATATATTGGTAAAACGGATGCTAGCACATGGCATGAATGGGAAAACGGTTCAATACCTGTGCCGGAATCGGTGGCAAATGCCATGCAAGAACTGAAAAAATTGCGAAGTGACAAAATCAATATCATCATTAATAGCATTAATGATCGCGTCGGTAGCAATACGATTCGTTATTTTATGACTTATGCCGAGTTTAAAAAGGTCAATCCCGATCTTGACGTTATTCAATGGCGATTGCACCAATCCATAGCCACTGAGCTCTATTTTCGTGGCTTAGAAAAGCTGTGCTAATTGGCAACCATAATAGGGTATAGCAGATTGTAAAAATCAACGATGTAAACTTTAGTTTACAAAATTGAGCGTTTTATTTTATGATTAACTTAAATAAATTCATAGAGTTAAATATTTATCAAATAAAATGTAAAATAAATGTTGCAAAATGGCAAGTGAATCACTAGCATAGTTAGCATATTGTGAGATCTGTATATCTAAAAGGACACAAAATGAATAATACAATTTTTTTAGTTGGTGCAAGAGCCGCAGGCAAAACCACGATGGGAAAGATGTTAGCCAACAAGTTAGCGTATTCTTTTATTGATACAGATTGTCATCTACTTGAAACCACACAAAAAACCGTTGCTGAAATAGTTGAAAAAGAGGGTTGGGAAGGTTTTCGTGCAAGAGAGAGCCAAGTACTTGTTGATACAACAAAGCCCAATCGTGTTATTGCAACTGGCGGGGGAATGGTACTGGCTGATCATAATCGAGATTTTATGAAAGAAAATGGCATAGTGATTTTTCTTTCTGCGCCAGCTGCAACGCTAGCGGCTCGTTTAATGAAAGACCCAAATGTTGCCCAGCGCCCCTCTTTGACAGGTTTATCGATTGTTGATGAAATGGAAAAAGTATTAGCTGACCGCTTACCACTCTATCATGATGCAGCACATCATGTTATCAATGTCGATCAGGATGAAAGTCAGATTCTCGCTCAAATATTAACAGTATTACAAAATTAATATTAATCATCATTCTTATCATGATCATTATTAAAAATACCGCCTAAACGTGGTATTTTTTTTGATAATAAAAAAGAATAGATTTTACTAATCTTATAAAATAATTTTATGTATAAGAATGATTCTTGCGCAAAAACATGCTATTTTTTTTATAAATAGTTTAAAATCTATAAATAAATGTGACGCAGGTTAAATTTTAGCAATAAATTTGTACTTATCGCTTTCAGATTAATATTGATACTTGTATATTGAATGTAGTTAAAGTTTTCAATTTTAAAATATGGAGTATTACCAATGGATAATCGAAAGGTCAATTCATATGGAATTGTCGGTTCAATTTATGCTAATTATATTATTCAAAGTATTGCGCTGATAGTAATAATGCAATTCTCCCTAGATCTGTTTACCCAACTCAATGCCGATCTTGTTGATCTTGGCTATATCGCTTCCGGTATTGGAATTGGCAAGATAGGTCTAATGTTTATTGGCGGGTTATTATCAGATAAATTTGGGCGAAAACTGTTTATCTTATTAGGTATGAGTTGCTATGCCATTTTCTTTATCGGCATGACTTTTTGTACTAATATTCATGTCGCCTTTTGTTTAGCTATTGCAGTCGGTGCCGGAAACTCATTTTTAGATACCGGTTCAATGCCGGCATTAACGGAATGTTTTCCTAATTCGGCAGGCTCAGCAAGCGTACTGATTAAAGCATTTATCTCAATTGGTTCTTTAGTCCTTCCTTTTATTGTCACATTTTTTCATTCCAATCACATATGGTATGGCTGGGCATTTTGGGGTTTCACTTTTTATCTCTTAATTAATTGCTTATTAATACTCCCGCAAAAATTTCCGCATAAAGACACCGCTATCAAAGGGAGTAAAGGTTCAGGGGACTATTTTAAAGCTACGCCTCGATTTGAAATTGAAGGCATTTTATTAACGCTGATGGGATTTACCACCACAGCAACTTTCGTTGTTATCTTACAGTGGTTACCCACTATCGCAATGAAAAGCGTCAATATGTCTGATGATGACGCCAACCTGCTGATTAGCTGTTACAGTACGGCTTCGATCATTTCGGTTTTTGCAACAGCATTTATCGTAAAACGATTCTTAAAACCGATCTTTTGTATCATTATATTGCCGGCGCTATCTGCCATTGTTCTGATTTTATTTTATTTCAATATTTCACCATTAATGTGCCTTATTGCCGCTATCGGCATGGGCTTTACTGCTGCTGGTGGCGTATTGCAACTCACACTGGTTGTGATGCAGCAAATGTTCCCAACCCGTAAAGGATTAGCGGTCGGTTGTATGTACACCTTTAGTGGACTGACTTTCGTTGTTATACCACGTATTGTACCGAAACTGGCCATGACTAACGTTAGTTACGCAATTTTGCTCGACTTTTTTATCGCTATGTTAAGTGTCATTTTAGGATCGATTGTTTTTTATCGGTTTAAAAAAGTTATTGATATCAACAAAATATAAATCGCAAAAAGAGACAAAATTACAAAATACTCGCCTACTTTTGTAATAAAAACTCAGGCGTTTTTACATAATTTATATAGGAAGTAAATAGATGAAGAATAAATATTTAGGCACAGCGGTTTGTATGTATATGAACTATTTTGTGCATGGAATGGGCGCAATCATTCTTGGTTTAAATATTGACTATTTAGCCGCGCAATTTAATCCGCAAGTAGCGTATCTGTTTAATATCGCTAAAGATGCACTCACGCCCGATCAGCTGAGCCAAATTGGTGAGGCAAAACAGAGTGTTTACAACGTGATGATGGGATTAGGTGTTGGTCGTTTACTCGTGTTATTTGTCATGGGAACATTATCAGATAAGTATGGACGTAAACCATTTATTGCCTTAGGTGGATTATTTTATATTGGCTTCTTGCTTGGCATTTTATTTAGCCCTAACGCTGATATTGCGTTCTTATTTGCCGTATTAGGTGGTATTGCCAACTCAACACTTGATGCAGGTACATACCCGGCATTAATGGAATCATTCCCGAAATCACCGGGATCGGCTTCTATTCTCACTAAAGCGGCGATTGCCGCTGGTCAATCGGTTTTACCGTTGATTATGGGGATTATTATGGCAAGTCAGGGGTATTATGGTTGGTCATTTATCTTCTGCTGTGTTGTTCTGGCTTTAAATGCGCTAATCGTGCTTAAAATGCCATTCCCTAACCATAAAATTACGCCGGAAGAGGAAGTAAAAGATCTGCAAACCATAGAAAAAAATCCTGCAACATTGAAACAGAATTCAAATAGAATGATCGAAGGAATCTGTTTTATTGTCATTGGTTTTACCTCAACGGCAACATTTTATTTAGTCTCTTCATGTTTGAAAGATTTTTCACAAACGGTTGCAGATATGGATGCCGCGGGTGCCGTTAAAGCTTTTTCTGCGTATGGTATCGGTACACTTGCTAGCGTCTTTTTAACATCAATTTTAGTTAAAAGCTTAATTAGGCCTGTTTATATTGTGGTGCTCTATCCGTTACTGTCTACCTTTATGCTGATCGCCCTGTATTCTTATCCGACCCCAATGATGTGTATTGTCGGCGGGTTTGTGCTTGGATTTACCGCAGCAGGCGGCGTATTACAATTGGCACTCACCACTATGGCGGAGTTTTTCCCGTCCGGTAAAGGTAAAGTATTGGGTATTTTCTTTACCTCTTCAAGCTTTGCCACCATGGTTATTCCATTTATAATCGGCTGGGTATCAACGATGTATGGTTTGCGTTACGTTATGCTTACTGATGCCTTCTTTGCCGGTTTAGGAACGGTAATGGCGCTGATTGTGCTGATGCGTTATCGTAAAACTTTTAATGTGGCAAAATAAGCAAAATATTCACGCTGAAATAGGGGTGACAGAGAATTGTATTTAGTTGATCATAACTATATTTAACACCACTATTTAAAATAATTTCTATTAACTCAATAAAAAGGCACACCTCAAAAAAGGTGTGCTTTTTAACTATTGGTAATGTAACCTTATTTCGCCTTTAAACATTATCCAGCCTGAACTTTTCCGAATTTCATCGTCCTTTGCTACCGCTAAGTTAGCACTGAATATTGTCTATATTTTAACAAATATTACTTGCTAATCCGCTTAAAATAAATAAAAATACACAAAATCTGAATAAATATTCATTTTGGTGGTTGTAATGATGAAAGAAAGAACAACTGAATTAGTTGAAGGGTTAAGGCATAGCGTCCCTTATATCAATGCACATCATGGAAAAACGTTTGTTATTTTATTAACCGGCGCTGTTCTAAAAAGTAATAATTATTCAAGTATCATTAGCGATATTGGTCTACTGTATAGTCTGGGCATTAAACTGGTCATTGTTAACGGCGCTCGTAATCAAATTGATGAATCACTAAAACAACACAATATCGAACCGAAATACTATAAAAACACCCGCATCACCGATGCTCCTACCCTTGACATCGTTAAACAGGTCACCGGGCTATTACAGCTTAATATTACCGCCAGTTTATCGATGAGCTTGAATAATACCCCGTTGCAAGGTGCGCATATTAATGTGGTAAGTGGTAATTTTGTCATTGCCCAGCCACTCGGTGTTGATGACGGCATTGATTATTGTCATACCGGTAAAATTCGCCGGATTAATGGTGAAGCGATTGATGAACAATTAAATCGAGGCTCGATTGTTTTATTAGGACCGGTGGGAGTTTCTGTTACCGGTGAGAGTTTTAACTTAGCATCAGAAGATGTCGCAGCAGAGGTTGCCATTCGACTAAAAGCCGATAAGCTGATTAGCTTTTGTGCCGAACAAGGTGTGCTTGATGAACAAGGGCATGTTATTACTGATCTGTTTCCAATCGATGCCGATAATTACGTCGATCAAAAAGCGTTACAAGGAAAACACTTATCGAGTGAAGCTCGCTTTTTACGTGCAGCATCGAAGGCTTGTCGTAATGGTGTACGGCGCAGTCATTTAGTGAGTTATCTGGTTGACGGCTCGATTTTACAAGAGTTATTCTCTCGGGACGGGATTGGAACGCAAGTTGCCATGGAACACTCCGAACAAGTTCGCCAAGCAACCATTAACGATATCGGTGGCATCCTAGAGCTGATACGCCCATTGGAAGAGCAAGGCATTTTAGTTAAACGTTCAAGAGAACAATTAGAGATCGAAATTGATAAATTTACCATAATCGAGCGGGATAACATGACAATTGGTTGCGCTGCGCTTTATCCATATCAGGATGAAAAAATGGGTGAAATGGCTTGTGTTGCCATTCATCCACAATATCGTAACTCCTCACGAGGCGATCTGTTAATTGAAAAAATCGCTGAAAGTGCTAATCGTTTAGGATTAGAGAAAATCTTTGTTTTAACTACCCGCAGTATTCACTGGTTTAGGGAAAAAGGCTTTAATCCTGCTCAAGTCGATGATTTACCGATTAAAAAGAAACAGTTGTACAACTATCAGCGTAATTCCAAAATTTTAATGTTAGATATTTTATAATTGCCTCAACCCAAAGTCCGCTTCGGCGGACTTTTTTTTATCTAGCCAATGGCTAATTGATACAATGAATATAGGCTAAATGGCGCACCTATAACATTAATGAAACAGTTTCATCACTCCCTCAGTTAGCAGTGAAAGCGTGGTAAAATCCGGATCGGCAAAAGTGACCCCTTCAACCCCTAAAAAGGCGAAAAGTGGTAATGCTAAAGCCGGTAAAATACACAATAATAACCCATTGATAAACGCCGCAATTATTGCACCTATCGCCCCGCCGGTTGAATTACCAAAAATAGCCGCCGTTCCGCCAGTTATAAAACTTGCCATAATTCCCGGAATAATAATGGGCAAACCAATAAAAGGAAAAATCACCACGCAAGCCACTTCAGTAAAAAAGCTGACGATAAACCCGACCAACACACAGTTTGGCGCTTTATCAAACAACACCATAGGATCAACGGCTGGCACACAACCGGGCGCAACAACTTGTGCAAAGCCTTTAAAAGCCGGAATAATCTCTTCGGTAAAAATAGCCACCCCTTTTTTAGCAATATATAAACCGCCAGCAAAAATAGCTGACTGCTCCAAAGCAAAAATAATAAAGGTATTATTCTTCAATATCTGTTTTAAATATTCCGGTTGTGAAAATAATCCAGAGAGACACAACAAAACAAACATCGTGATAAAAGTTGCTACATCAGCTTGCCTTAAAAAGCTAAAACGGTCGTTAATTTTAATCTGCTCAATATCGTTTTTGGCATTGCCAATTAACCGACCGCTATATGCGCCAATCAAATAAGAAATAGTGCCGGCATGCGCTATGCAATAATCGTTATGGCCAATAATTTTTTGGCTAAATCGAGAGAGCAAAGTAGGAAATATTGCCATATAAAACCCAATAATTATGGCACCAGAAGCCACGATAATCACACCGTCATAGCCCATACCTTTAAGCACCGCAGTATAGGAAAATGCCATAAACAAAATGAGATGCAGTGATAAATAGATCGATTTAAACCGTGTAAAACGGGCTAATAACAAGTTAATAATCATGGCAAAAAATAAGATAAATGCCGCACTTGCGCCCAAAGACTCCATTGTTAAGGCAGTGATAGCTTCATTACTTGGTACTACGCCATGCATGCCAAATGCGTGGGTAAACATATTACTAAACATCACCAATACGCCACCAAGTATCTTGCCACCGGTCTTAATTAAGACAAATCCAATAAAAGATAACAGCGTTCCGGTAATGATTTTTGATAATTTAGCCCGTTGTAAAACTAAACCGATAAAAGCGACTAAAGCGATAATAATCGCAGGTTGCCCAAAAATATTTAAAAATAGGTCCATATACTTACTCCCTAAACAATATTAAAACTAAAATTTATTATAATTAAAACATTGTTTTGTAATTGTGTTAGGGATCACAATTTAACGAAAGTAAGCATCAAAATGTTACAGTGCGACACTAAACAACCGGTTATAAGCTGAAACTCATTGCGACAAAAAACAATCACAAAGATTAAAAATCGTTGAGACTAGGGTACCTTGCTTTGTTATTTGGCAAGATGTGGGGAGTGGGAAGACCTTTTTTATAGAATGATCATAAAAATCAAAAGACTATTTTTTTAGGACGAGTTCTTAAAAGATGAATAGTGTTAGAGAGAAAAACGGTTAGATAAAAACAGTTAGAAAATTGAACGATTGAAGTTTTTTGGAAAAAGCTGTATTAGGCGACAAAATATTTAATCGTTGATGACACAATTGAGGATTTGTCGGGTAAATGCTTTTTTTAGATAGAAGCCTCTTGGTCGGGTTAATATTATTTGCCCGTGTTCGCCAATTGCTTGGGTTAATGCTTTGCCGTTAGCCGCTTTCGGTCTAATTTGCAAATAAGTGCCATAGCGGGCTGTAATTTTTTCAACTTGTCCTAGGGCAATCATATCCATTAATTCTTGCCAATCTTGTTTAAGTTGCTGTTCTTGCTCGGCAGTGGGTGTCCATAAGATAGGGTGGCCGACTTTACGTTCAGCAAGGGGAATGGATCTTTCACCTTCGATTGGGATCCAAAGGACTTTATTAAGTTTATATTTTACGTGGCTGGTTTCCCAAATAACGCCGTAATTTGCCATGAGCGGTGTGACACTGACAAAGGTGGTCTCTAATGGTTCACCTTGTTTATCAACCGGAATGGTTTTAAGCTCGATGCCTAAGTCGGCAAAATCCTGCTGCGCTTTACTGCCGGCATTCGCCCCTAAAAATGTTTCAAGCAAATTACCCACCCAACCTTTTTGCTTGTTTAAATTAGCGGGGATTGCAATATTTAAATATTGTGCTATTTCACCAAAGCTGTAGCCGGCAACCAGTTTGGCTCGATTTAGTAATTCTTGTTCATTTTTGGGAAAAAACAGTGTCATAAAGCAATTCTTACCAGCGAACGGATTAAACACAGTCAATTATATTGACTGTGAATGGTAAAAGAAAGGCTTATTAGCTTAGCTTTTCAATCCAACTGGCGTAACTATTAATAATTTGTGAAAGGAACGCTTTGGTTTTTTCGCTAATATTACCGTTTTCATCAAAAGCAGTATTGATATTGCCGATATACGCTTCAGGCTGTTGTAAGGTAGGCATATCAAGAAAGACTAAAGATTGGCGTAGTTGATGATTAGCACCGAAACCGCCGATCGCACCTTGTGATACGGAAACCACCGCCGCAGGTTTTTTCGCCCAGGCATTTTTACCATAAGGGCGAGAGCCAACATCGATCGCATTTTTAATTACTGCCGGTAAACCACGATTGTATTCCGGTGTGACAAAAATGACGCCTTGGCAATCGGTAATTTCTTGACGGAAAAGGGTATAAGAAGCGGGAGGGTTGTCGGTATCGATATCTTCGTTATATAACGGCAGATCGCCGATCTCAATGATTAATAGTGATAAAGAAGGTGGGGCAATTTGTTGTAAAACTTTAGCAACTTTTAAGTTGTACGAATCTTTACGCAGACTTCCAACCAATACAGCAATTTTTTTACTCATTTGTCGACCCCTTAAATTTGAATTAAGAGACACAAATGTGTCTCTTATGGGTTGTAATAATTGAGCATAATACTTTTTTAGTGACCAGATGAATCAAGTCGACGACCGGTTTCAAATAAGAACCATGCACGGCGTTCAGCTTGGTCAATCCACTCTTCAATCAAGCTTGCTGTTGCTGAGTCGTTATATTTATCACAAATATCATGAGCAACACGCATGCGCTCGGTGAGTTTAATATTATCTTGGCAAAGTTCGGCAAGCATATCAGACGGTTCAACAAAATCAGCATCATTATCAGAAATACTTTGTAATTTTGAGATATGACCGATTGAGCGTAATGTCGTACCACCTAATTTACGTACACGTTCTGCAATAGGGTCTGTCATTGCGAATAATTCTTCACCATGATCATCTAACATTAAGTGGTAATCACGGAAATGTGGACCACTGACATGCCAATGGAAATTTTTAGTTTTTAAATAAAGGGCAAATACATCTGCCAAAACGGAATTCATTGCGCCGGAAATATCTCTTGATGCTTTTTGCCCTAAATCAGTTGGAAACAAAATTGCTTTTTGTTGGAGCCTTTTTGCAGAAGTCGTACTTTTGGTACTTTTAGTGCTTTTAGCCATATTAGATTCTCCTCTAAATTTATAATAAAAACGCTTTGTAGTATCAAATTACGCTAACTATGAAGCAAAGTCCAATAAAAAACAGCTATTGTTGACTATCACTGCTATTTTAGCAATCTATGAATCTGTAAAACTTTTAAAGTTAACTTTTGTTTTAAATATTTTCTTTCAAAATAAAAGAAAATATTTCAAAATGTGACAAAGTTAAAAGTTTTTGATTTTTAAAGTTGTTACTATTCCTTCGAAATTTAACTCAATAGGAGACAATATGATTGATGCAATTTCGTTTGGAGCCGAATGGTTCATAGGTTTATTCCAAGAGGGCGGCAAAGTGTTTGTGGGCATGGTAACAGCCATTTTGCCATTGTTAATTTCGTTACTCGTTGTGATGAATGCGCTAATTAAATTTATTGGGCAAGATCGGATTGAGCGTTTAGCGCAAGCTTGTGCCGGTAATCCGATTTCACGCTATCTGTTATTACCTTTAATTGGCACATTTGTATTTTGTAATCCAATGACATTAAGCTTAGGTCGCTTTATGCCAGAGTTTTACAAGCCAAGTTATTATGCAGCTTCTTCCTATAGTTGCCACTCCATGAATGGGCTATTTCCCCACGTTAATCCCGGTGAGCTGTTTGTCTATTTAGGGATTGCCGCTGGTTTAACCCAATTAAATCTTCCATTAGGACCGCTAGCGGTTAGCTATTTTCTTGTTGGTCTTGTCACTAACTTCTTTAGGGGTTGGATAACTGACTTTTGTACCGCCATTTTTGAGAAAAAAATGGGTATCAAATTAGACAGAAAAGTTCATCTCTAAATATTTATCAATCATTATAAGAAGGAATACAACAATGGCTAAATTTATTCGAATTGAAAAAGGCGAAGCGGGTTGGGGTGGCCCTTTAGAATTGCCGGTTATTGCAGGTAAAAAAATTGTGTATATCGCCGCCGGCACAAGACCAGCAATTGTTGACACATTAGTAGAATTAACCGGCTGGGAAGCTATCGACGGTTTTAAAGAAGGCGAGCCGGCAAAAGAAGAGATCGGGGTTGCTGTCATTGATTGTGGCGGTACCTTGCGTTGTGGTATCTACCCTAAAAATCGCGTACCTACAATTAATATTCATGCCACCGGTAAATCCGGACCTTTAGCGCAATATATTGTGGAAGATATCTATGTGTCAGCAGTCAAGCCCAATAACATCCAACTGATTGAAAAGCAAAGTGATGCGGCCGATCACGCATCCGCTAATCCGCCAATCATAGATGAAGAGCAAAAATCAACCGGCTATAAGCAATACGACAGCAGTAAAAAAATCACCGAACAAAGTGACGGTCTGTTAGCCAAAATCGGGATTGGTATGGGATCGGGGGTAGCGGTATTTTTCCAAGCTGGCCGTGACACGATAGATACCGTATTGAAAACAATACTGCCTTTTATGGCATTTGTTTCGGCGCTTATTGGGATCATCATTGCCTCCGGACTCGGTGACTTTATTGCCCATGGTTTAGTGCCTTTGGCAAATAATCCGATAGGGTTAATCATTTTAGCGTTGATCTGCTCATTCCCACTACTTTCACCATTTTTAGGACCCGGCGCCGTTATTGCGCAAGTGATTGGCACCTTAGTTGGCGTTCAAATTGGACTGGGTAATATTCCGCCTCATTTAGCGCTACCGGCACTGTTTGCCATTAATGCTCAAGCAGCATGTGACTTTATACCGGTTGGCTTATCGCTAGCGGAAGCTAAACAAGATACCGTTCGTGTTGGGGTACCTGCTGTTTTAGTCAGCCGTTTTCTGACCGGCGCACCAACGGTACTTATTGCATGGGCAGTCTCGTTTTTTATCTATCATTAAATGATTTGAACAAAAGCACGGGGATGAATTTCATCCCTGCTAAAAGTAGCGGAAAAAATAGAAATTTTTGGATTAAGAACTTACAAATAAAGAAGGTTAATAATGTCTAATGTTATTTATCATTCAAAAATCGATCTAATCGGTGAATTTGCTCAAGAAGCGTTAGCTGACGGTATGTTAATTCTGTTTAAAAATGGCGCGCCGGCAGATTTGGCGGATTACTGTTTTGTACATAGTCATGACGATTTAAAACACGATCTGCAAGTTGGGCAAACACTCCAATTAGGCAAGCACCTTTATCACATCACAGCTGTTGGCGATGTCGCTAACATCAATTTTCGTCAATTGGGTCACATCACATTAAGATTTGACGGTAGTAGCCAAGCGGAATTACCCGGAACAGTACATGTAAAAGGCGACATACCCGCTCAACTTTTTGTGGGTGATGAAATTAGCATTGTAAATAATTAAGGAATATAAAATGAAACAAGTTGCAGTTGTTATTGGTGGCGGGCAAACGCTAGGGGAATTTTTAAGCCTGGGGATTGCTGATGCCGGTTATAAAGTGGTTGTTGCGGATTTAAATTTAGATAATGCTAACAAAGTGGCCGAAGCAATTAATCAAAAACATGGTGCAGGTACGGCACAAGGATTTAAGGTTGATGCCGGCAATCAAGAAAGTGTCGTTAAACTGGCGCAAGATGTCGATAATACCTTTCATCGGGTTGATTTAATTGTCTATAGTGCAGGGGTGGCCAAAGCGGCACCAATTACCGATTTTAGCTTAAAAGATTTTCAACTTTCGGTTGATGTCAATCTAACCGGCTATTTTCTATGTGCACGTGAATTTGCTAAATTGATGATAAAACACAAAATAGCCGGCCGCATTATTCAAATCAACTCAAAATCAGGAAAAGTCGGCAGCAAACATAATTGCGGATACAGTGCGGCTAAATTCGGTGGGGTGGGATTAACTCAATCGCTAGCGCTCGATCTGGCTGATTATGGCATTACGGTCAATTCACTGATGTTAGGTAATTTACTCAAATCGCCAATGTTCCAATCATTGATCCCGCAATATGCGAAAAAATTAGGTATTGCCGAAAGCGAAGTTGAGCAAGTCTATATTGACAAAGTGCCACTCAAAAGAGGATGTGATTATCAAGATGTGTTAAATGTATTACTGTTTTATG
This sequence comes from Gilliamella sp. B3172, assembly GCF_026536465.1. Lineage (NCBI taxonomy): Bacteria > Pseudomonadati > Pseudomonadota > Gammaproteobacteria > Orbales > Orbaceae > Gilliamella > Gilliamella sp. B3172. The sequence continues at coordinate 28,269 of NZ_JAFNOA010000011.1, forward strand.
CCAGCGATAAAGCCTCTTACTGCACCGGGCAATCCATTAATATTACTGGTGGACAAGTGATGTTCTAGTTAAAATAGCGCGCGAAAGCAAAACCAATTGCTTTCGCCGCATCTATTTACCTTGCTTATCAACGGAGATCACCATGAATATGACAACAACCTTAATTGTGCTGGCTTTTATTGCATGGTGCACCCAAATTGTGTTTAGCTGGGTGCAGATTCGACGTTTCAATCAAGCATTTTTAGCCATGAAAAAAGGCACTTATTTGGGTGTCGGTCGTAGTCAAACCAAACGCTTTAAACCTAGAGTGTTAATTGCTTTATCATTAGATGAAAATCAAGTAGTTATCGACTCTGTTATCATGAAGGGCATTACCGTTTTTGCTTTACCAAAAGCGATGCGCGATTTACATGGCTTATCGATCACTCAAATCGATCCAATACAATACTTTCCAAACGATCTTGCCTCACAAAGTGCATTACGTGTCGCCCTTACTGCAAATAATTAGTAATAAACTTTTATTATGAAAAGTATTTTCTTTTATTTTAAAGTATAATAATTTTCGAAATAAGTTCTTATATCTGCTAATAATGATGATGGAATCTAAGCATGAAGGTAAAGCAAAGACAAACTGCAATTTTAGAGTATCTGCAAAATCATGGGCAAGTAAGTGTTGATCAATTGGTTGCCCATTTCCAAACGACCGGTACAACCATTCGTAAAGATCTTACCCAACTGAATGAAAGTGGTTTAGTTTTAAGAACTTATGGCGGTGCTATGTTAAATCGGGAGATTGGTGATCGAGCTATTGACCATAAAACTTACATCAATACCGCCGCAAAAAAGGCGATAGCAGCCGAAGCGGCTAAACTAATTCATGAAGGTGATTCAATTATTTTTGATGCCGGTAGCACCGTGGCACAGATGATCCCCATGTTAGCCCAATTTAATAATCTCACTATTATGACCAACAGCTTACATATGGTAAATGAGCTGGTGGCGAATGATAACGATCAAACTATTATCCTAACAGGTGGCACCTTTCGCCGTAAATCAGCCTCTTTTCACAGTAATAATGCTTCAGCGATTGCCGCTTTTGAATCCTATACTTTTGATAAACTGTTTATGGGGGCTGACGGTGTGGATTTAGTCGGTGGCGTGACAACCTTTAACGAAAGCTATCATGGTAGTGTTGCGATGAGTAAAGCCGCTGCTAAGTTAATTTTACTTGCCGATTCTTCAAAATTTGGCCGCCGTAGTCCCAATGTGGTGTGTGATTTAAGTGCGGTTGATACCATTATTACCGATGATAATTTAGATGATAAATATTATGATGCCCTTGTTGAGCGAAATATCAAAGTTATCAAAGTTAAGGTCGCTGATAGCTAACGGCGTAGTGTAGTTGTTCTTTTTTATAGCTTATTGATAAGCCAAATACATGTAAGCGACTATTTATTGCGGCTTTGGTTACCATTACCGTTTTTTACTTAAACACCTATGTTTTCTGAAAGTTCTTGTCAAGGATTTGTGTTTTTTGCTTAAACACCTATATTTTCTGAAACTTTTTGACAAGGTTTTTTAATTTAGTTAAAAGTTGTGGGTTTTTAGTTCGCAGGTTTCGGACGCTGTTAATTGGTTGATATTTTCATTTTGGTGTTAGCGTCCGAATTAGGGGGGATTTTATGCGAAATCCCCCTAATAACCCCCTCGCAGCGCCACCCAAAGCGGTCTTCGACTGCCCTCCGCCTTCGTTCGGTCTTAACGCACCGGCGCTGATTTGTTCCGGACAAAGCAGCGCCTCGCCAAACATCCCTGTTTGGCGTGCTAACTTCGCTCAGTTGTCGGCGCTTTGTGAAGGTGCGGTCTGGTGCACTTGTTTGTTTTTGTGGAAGGTAATGGTAAGTCGTTTAGAATTAGTAGTGGAATTGAAAATACAAACTTTATGAACCCTTTTTTTTAGCTAAAAATAAAACTATTAAAAATCAATATATTGCAAAAGCGCTAAAAAAAAGGGCTTTTAAACCTAAAATTGCCCTTTATGTTTTTATAAACGATGTTTATAGTATGTGAGTTTCTACTTCAAAGCTGTATAAGCTGTTTAGAAATCATCGATAACTAAGAGCCCTCTAGTCTCTTTCTTCAAAGCTGTATAAGCTGTTTAGAAAGTGAAGGGTATGAGGCTCAATTATCAATTGCACTTCAAAGCTGTATAAGCTGTTTAGAAACTCGAGAAACACCGTCAAAAGATACTGTTTTTCTTCAAAGCTGCATAAGCTGTTTAGAAAGAAAACAATCAGATTTAAAAACATTCTAATGCTTGGAAGCTGCATAAGTGGTTTAGGATATTTTTGAAATATCTAAAACTTTTTGCCTTTATACTGAAACATAGGTATTTTCTGGAAGTTTTTGACAAGGTTTTTTACTTTCTTTGAAAGTTACAGTTTTTTAGTCCGTAGGTTTCGGACGCTGTTAATTGGTTGATATTTTCATTACAGTGTCAGCGTCCGAATTAGGGGGATTTTGTGCGAAATCCCCCTAATAACCCCCTCGCAGCACCACCCAAAGCGGTCTTCGACTGCCCTCCGCCTTCGTTCGGTCTTAACGCACCGGCGCTGATTTGTTCCGGACAAAGCAGCGCCTCGCCAAACATCCCTGTTTGGCGTGCTAACCTCACTCAGTTGTCGGCGCTTTGTGAAGGTGCGGTCTGGTGCACTTGTTTGTTTTTGAGAAAGTTAATGGTAAGTCGTTTAGAAATAGTCGTGGAGTTTAAAATACAAACTTTTTAACCCCTTTTTTTTAGCTAAAAATAAAACCATTAAAAATCAATATATTGCGAAAGCGTTAGAAAAAGGGTTTTTAAACCTAAAATTGCCCTTTGTGTTTTTATAAACGATGTTTATAGTATGTAAGATTCTACTTGAAAGCTGCATAAGCCGTTTAGAAAGACAAACGCAGGAACTCAACAAAAAACCGACACTTGAAAGCTGCATAAGCCGTTTAGAAAAGACGGGACAGCACAGAGCAGAACTATCAAGTCTTCAAAGCTGCATAAGCCGTTTAGAAATCGTTACATGAGTCATATGCAATTTGTTTATTCTTCACGGCTGCATAAGCTGTTTAGAAATTTTTTGCCACCGAGCACGTTTTTAATTGTCTCTTGATAGCTGCATAAGTTGTTTAGAAAAATCTACCTTTTTAGTTATAAAAAAGGTTTTACTTTGCAGCTGCATAAGGAGTTTAGGATATTTTTGAAATATCTAAAACTTTTTGATTTTATACTGAAACGTGGGTATTTTCTGAAAGTTCTTGTCAAGGATTTGTGTTTTTTGCTTAAACACCTATATTTTCTGAAACTTCTTGACAAGCATTTTTTGGCTTTGGTGAAAGGTTAGCGGTTGGCATTTTTACGCAAGTGACGCTCAGTTCACTTGCGTGGGGTGTGATTAGAATAGGAGTCTGGCTCTGATTGTGCCGGTGACGTTTTTAAGTTTTACTAATAACTCTTCGGCTTTGTTTTGCTCGACGCGATCAATATCAATCACCACATAACCAATTTTTGGATCGGTTTGCAGATACTGGGCTGAGATATTTAAGCCTTGTTCGGCAAATAGGGTGTTGATTGCGGTTAGTACGCCGGGCTGGTTATGGTGAATGTTGATAAAACGGCTGGATCCTTTCGCCGGAATCGGTAATGATGCTTCGGGGAAGTTAACTGCCGATAGGGTGGCGCCGGTATCTGAGTATTTGGCGAGTTTTGTCGCCACTTCGATACCGATATTTTCTTGCGCTTCGGTTGTGGATCCGCCAATATGGGGGGTGATAATCACATTATCAAATTTGCATAGTGGTGAATCAAAAGGATCGCTATTGCTCGCCGGTTCGGTTGGGAAAACATCAATTGCTGCGCCGCTAATTTTTTCGCTTTCAAGCGCTTGCGTTAATGCTTGCAGATCAATCACTTTACCACGTGAGGCGTTAATTAAAATTGCGCCGGGTTTCATCATGTCAAACTCAGTGTGACTGATCATTTTTATTGTGGTTGCGTTTTCCGGCACGTGCATACTGACAATATCGCTCATAGCGAGTAACTCTTTGATACTGGCTATCTGTTTGGCATTTCCTAATGGTAATTTGGTTTCAATATCGTAAAAGTAAACGTTCATACCCAGTGATTCTGCTAGTACACTTAATTGGCTGCCGATATGTCCATAACCAATAATTCCCAGATTTTTGCCTCGAGCTTCATGCGATCCGGTGGCTATTTTATTCCATTTTCCTTGATGTGCTTTAGCGTTCGCTTCTGGTACCCGGCGTAACAGTAAAATGGCTTCGGCCAGCACTAATTCAGCAACTGAGCGAGTATTGGAAAAGGGGGCGTTAAAAACAGGTATTCCTTTTACCGCAGCGGCATCAAGATCCACTTGATTGGTGCCGATACAAAAACAACCAATACCGGCTAGTTTTGGCGCCGCTTCGATGATTTCTTTGGTTAAGTTTGTTCGGGAACGTATGCCAATAAAACGTGCGTCTTTTAATGCTTCGATCAGTTCGGATTGCGATAAGGCACTTTTATGATACTCAATATTGGTAAAGCCTGCTGATTTGAGTGTTTCTATCGCAGTCGGGTGTACCCCTTCAAGCAATAAAAATTTGTTTTCATCTTTGGTTAACGCCTGAACAACCATTTTTTCCTCTCTCTTTCTTTTTTATATCATTGTTACATACTGCCAGCTTGCGCAATAGGCTTTATCTTAATTCTGTCACACCATTTGGCGTACCGACTAGAGCAACATCGGCGCCTTTGTTGGCAAATAATCCTACCGTTACCACACCGGCAATGCCATTGATGCGGTCTTCAAGTTCTGTTGGTGTTGAAATGACAAGGTCGTGGACATCAAGTATGACATTACCGTTGTCAGTTATCACACCCTGACGATAAATCGGTTTTCCGCCGAGTTTAAATAGCTCTCTTGCCACATATGAGCGAGCCATTGGGATCACTTCAACCGGTAACGGAAATTTACCTAGCACATCAACAACTTTTGATTGATCAACTATGCAGATAAACTGTTTGGCTAATGCTGAGACAATTTTTTCACGAGTCAGCGCAGCGCCACCGCCTTTAATCATTTGTAACTGATGATTAATTTCATCAGCACCGTCAACGTAGACATCTAAACTATCAACATCGTTACAATCTAACACTGTGATACCATAGCTTTTTAATTTTTGGGTCGATGCTTCCGAGCTTGAGACAGCGCCTTTAATCTGATCTTTCATCGTCGCTAAAGCATCAATAAAGTGGGCAGCTGTTGATCCTGTGCCAACACCAACTAGTGCGCCGGGCTTAACAAATTTTAATGCTGACCAGCCCACCGCTTTTTTTAATTCATCTTGCGTCATGATATCACCGTACTTAAGTATAATTTTTCTTAAAAAATTAAAATTTTGAAAGCAAAATTGTTGAAGATATGGCATAGTAACCAATTGGAAAGCAAAAATCATTAGTATTTTTATAAAATATGTTAAGTTTAAGTTCTGTTTAAATTTTTTTGCAAAATTAATATAGCTTGACTATCCAAGCTGTGGTCAAATCATTAGTAAAGAGATTATGAAGCGTCCAGATTATAGAGCATTACAAGCATTAGATGCGGTAATAAAAGAACGAGGATTTGAAAGAGCGGCTGATAAACTGTGTATTACCCAACCTGCGGTTTCACAACGTATCAAGCAACTAGAAAGCTTTTTTGGCCAACAATTACTGGTTAGAACAATTCCGCCTAAAGCGACTAAACAAGGTGAGCATCTTTTAGGATTATTGCATCAAGTCGAATTGTTAGAACAGCAGTGGTTAGGTGACAATGAACAAAATTCAACGCCGTTATCACTCTCTATTGCCATTAACGCCGATTCGTTAGCAACGTGGGTGTTACCTGCGTTAAAGCCAGTTTTGGATAAAAATATCTTACGTTTTGACATTCAAGTCAAAGATGAAGAGCATACTTTAGAGCTATTGCGTTTAGGTACCGTTGTTGCCGCCATTAGTATTCAAGCCAACCCTTTGCCTGGCTGTTTGTCGGATCGATTAGGTGCGCTTGACTATATTTTTGTGGCTTCTCCGGAATTTGCTAAAAAATACTTTCCTAACGGCGTGACTCGCTCATCGCTATTAAAAGCGCCGGCGGTGGCTTTTGACCATTTGGATGATATGCATCAAGCGTTTTTACAAGAGAATTTTAATCTTACCCCCGGCAGTGTGATTTGCCATATCACTAGCTCATCTGAGGCTTTTGTTCAGCTAGCTAAACAAGGTTCGGCGTGCTGTATGATCCCAATGTTGCAAGTTGAGCAGGAATTAAAAACCGGTGAGCTGGTCAATTTAACTGAAGGTTTATACCAAAGACGTATGCTTTACTGGCATCGCTTTGCGCCGGAAAGCAGTGTCATGCAAAATATCTCAGAAACATTGATTAGTTATGCTCAGCGAACATTATCACAGCCGCAAGATAAAAAATAATATACAAAGGGTATTGAGCTTTTTTACTGAAACATATTATTTTTTAGATATAACCATTTGAAATATATTACTTTTTAGACATGTGCTTATGATACATGGTGCTTTTCTGAAACTTTTTGACAGCGTAACATCTTCTATTAAAGAGTCGATAAAATGAGCCAATTACAAAATGATCGTTATTTACGTGCCTTGCAGTGTTTACCGGTAGACTACACGCCAATATGGATGATGCGTCAAGCGGGGCGTTACTTGCCTGAATATCGACAATTAAGAGCCAAAGCCGGAAATTTTATGACCATGTGTCAAAATCCTGAACTGGCCTGCGAAGCCACTTTACAACCACTGCAACGCTTTGATCTTGATGCCGCTATTATTTTTTCTGATATCTTAACGATTCCTGATGCAATGGGGCTTGGTCTCCATTTTGAAGCGGGAGAAGGTCCTAAATTCAGCCGATCAATTACTCAATTATCTGATATCGAAAAATTGCCGATTCCCGATCCCAATCAATCACTTAAATATGTTACTGATGCAATTAGCTTAACCAAAAAAAGCTTAAATGGAAAAGTGCCGTTAATTGGTTTTTCCGGTAGCCCATGGACATTAGCCACTTATATGATTGAAGGGGGAAGCAGCAAATCTTTCAGTAAAATCAAAAAGATGCTTTATTGCGAACCAAAAGCCCTGCATCTTTTATTAGAGAAGTTAGCCCACAGTGTTGCACTTTATCTTAATGCTCAGATTGAAGCAGGTGCGCAATCGGTAATGATTTTTGACTCTTGGGGCGGCGTGTTATCTCATCAAGCTTATCAAACGTTTTCATTAGATTATATGCAGCTAATTTTGTCACAATTAAAACGAGGTAAAAAGAGTGAGGATATCACGTCTTATGTACCAGTGACATTATTTACCAAAGGTGGCGGTTTATGGTTAGACACCATTATGCGTTCGGGCTGTGATGCAGTTGGTGTCGATTGGACGGTCAATTTAAGTCAAATTGCCAATAAAGGGCAAATTGCGCTGCAAGGTAATCTCGATCCGACGGTTTTATATGCCAATAAGCCGACAATTGAAGCAAATGTTGAATCACTCTTATCAGAATTTGGCTATAATAATGGGCATGTTTTTAATTTGGGTCATGGAATTTTGCCCGATATTCCGGTAGAGCATGTACAATATTTAGTTGACGCCGTACATCGTCAGTCCAAAAGGTTTCATTATGATTAAAAATCCCGTCCAATTAAGAGTGGAAAAATTAGCAGATTGGCAACAACGATTATTTATGGTTTGCTTGTGTGAACGAATGTATCCAAACTTTGTTTATTATTGTAATTTACAACAGTGTGAACAAGATGCCAAAAACTTCAAAAAAATTCTAGATTTAATTTGGGAATCGCTCTTAGTTCAAGATGCCAAAATTAACTTCGATTTACAACTTGAAAAATTAGAAGTGATTATTCCAACCGTTACTGAAGATAGCCCTTATATGGTTTATCCGGCAATTGATGCTTGTCATGCATTAAGTGAAATCTTGCACTCCTATTTAAGTGGTGAGATCGCTGAACATACCGCTAAAGTCAGCAGCATATCGGCCACAACTGTTGCCGAATTTGAGATGACCAAATCGAATATTTCTCTATCTGAAAGCGAGCAAGAAAAATTATCTGATGTTATTGAAGAATTTGATTTGCAATGGGAGATATTTAGATTATTATGTAATGAGAATAATGTTATGATCGATTTAATAAAAGGCTTAAAGACGGATATAAGGTCTGAAAAAATCAGTAATATTGGTGTTTTTTTGAGCAATCAAGTCATTTAATGGGTGTTTTTTTTATTTTTTAATAAATTTTTCTTTAACATTAGAGAAATATAGACTACATTTACTAGTAATGTAGTCTGAAAGACGTTTACAGCTGCAAAGTTTTTTTAACTTTGTTTATCATGTCAACATTAACAATAAAATAAATATGTAAGGATATCTCCATGAATAAAACAGAACTTGTAGATGCAATTGCTAGCAAAGCTGGTGTAACTAAAGTTGCTGCAAAGACAGCTTTAGAAGCTACTTTAGCTGCTATAACTGAATCATTAAAAGCAGGTGAACCAGTTCAATTAGTTGGTTTTGGGACGTTTAAAGTTAATGCTCGTAAAGCTCGTACCGGTCGTAACCCTAAAACAGGTAAAGAAATTAAAATTGCTGCAAGTAAAGTACCAGCATTTGTTTCTGGTAAAAGCTTAAAAGAAGCAATCAAATAATTGTTTGCTTATTTTCTGTCGATTTATTGATAGAAGATATCTAGAGGTCATAAGACCTAGTCTTGTGGCCTATTAACTTTTTTTACGCCGTAAAATATTATATTATCTTATCTTTTATTCCTTCTTCCTGATTTAATAACCCCTATTTATCCGGTTAAAACTGTTTTGGTTTAAACACTAACATCAACCAATTTAGCATTTACTATACTTGCCAATGCTTGCGGTGCAATCTCAATTTCTAAACCACGTTTCCCACCTGATATAAACATCGTTTCGAATTGATTTGCACTTATGTCAATGAGTGTGGGTAATTGCTTTTTTTGACCTAATGGACTTATTCCACCCACCAAATAACCGGTAATTTTTTGTGCCAAATTTGGATCGGCTAACTCAACTTTTTTACATTCGAGCGCTTTAGCGGCTTTTTTCAAATCCAAATGGGTATTAACCGGTACAACACAAACAGCAAATGTTTTATTGTCACCATTTAAATTGACAATGAGCGTTTTGAATATTTGACCGGCAACTACATTTGAATCAGGATCAAGTTTATCAATGGCTTCTTGACCAAAATGTGTCTGTTTGGGGTCATGATCATATTGATGAAGATGAAAACGAATATTGTGCTTTTTGAGAAGATTTATCGCAGGTGTCATGATATTTAATCCGGATATTGGCCTTAATCGTTGAATAACTAACTTTAACAACCCGCTGACGGAAAGCCAGCGAGTAAGCAAAGTGATTACAAAATAAGACTGTTATACTGCTGATCATCTTCATCTTTTTTCGATACAGGTGTTTGATTATTGGTCTGTAAAGTGATGAAACGATAAAAAAAGCTTATCAACACAAAAATCAGAAAGTAAGTCAAACAAAATAAAATACTCATAACAACAAAGTAATTTTCAGCGTTTAGTGAGTTTAATACCGGTGGTAAGACAACACAGACACAAACAATATAACAAATGAACATTATTGCTGTTGCTGATTTAAGATTTATCCTAAAATTAAAGGCATCGGCAAAAAGATCCTTAAATCTTTTTTGTTTAGGTTCAACGATAGATGCGCAATAAAAATAAAATACAAATAGAAAAATTAAAGAAACAATCGTCATCATTAGGTCAAATATCGTTTCACCTTGTTGGGGAAATAGTAATAACAATACATGCTGTAATAAAAAAATGACGATCATTAAAGGAACTAATGTCACCCCAATAAATAGTAAATAAAAAACGCATAACTGAAAAAATTTCGCTACTGAGTTAGATATTAATTTATTGATATTTAAATTATCACAGTGAGAAAAACTATAAATCATTGCAATAATGATTGCTATTATAAACGTGTGAAATAAATAAAACTGAAAAAAGGGATAGATAATAACAGCAGGATTAGTTTCAAATTCAGTTAGTAATTCTTGATAAAAGAAACTATTGATAGCCAATGTCATTAATACACCAAAAATGATGCAGGTAATAATAATCGTCCCAATTCGATTGCTAATAAAATGAATAGTTTGCTTGAAAACTTCATTAAATCTTAAACTTGATTGTTTGTTCATATTATATCCACTGAGTGGCAATCGCTTGATTACCACTTGTTATTATAAATAAGATAGTTGTTATGCTTGTAATAAAGAGATATCGGCAACTTTTAAAAATAAATTTTGCAGTTTCTTCAACAAGGCCAAGCGATTGAGTTTAATTTTTTCATCATCAGCCATCACCATGACTGATGCAAAAAATTCATCAACAGGTGATTTTAATGATGATAATTCAACTAACGCATCTTGATAACGACCTTCATTAAAATAAGGTGCTAACTTATCGTTTAATATCACCACTTGTTTCGCTAATTCACCTTCTGCTCCGGCTTCTAATAATGCCGTATTAATAGTATCGGGAATTTGCACTTGTGCTTTCGATAAAATATTTGAAACCCGTTTATTGGCTTCAGCCAGTGAAGAGGCTTCCGGTAGCGTTCTAAAATGGGTAACAGCTTTAATCCGGGCATCAAAATCAGCCGGTTTAGTTGGATTAAGTGCTAACACCGCTTGAATGGTATCGATTGCAAAACCAAGCTCTTGATACCATGCTCGGAAGCGACCTTGCATAAAGCTGACAATATCGGTCACAACGTTTTTATTGTTTAACTTATCGCCATATAGTGATGTCGCATAGTTTGTTAAATCAAGCAAATCTAAAGGTAAGCTTTTTTCAACAATAATACGTAAAACACCGATTGCCGCACGGCGTAATGCGAACGGGTCTTTATCGCCTTTAGGGTGTTGACCGATACCAAAAATACCCGCTAAGGTATCCATTTTTTCAGCGATTGAAACCGCGCATGATACGTTTGTGCTCGGCAATTCATCACCTGAAAAACGTGGTTTATACTGTTCTTCAATGGCAGTGGCAACTTCAATACTTTCGCCGTCTTTTATGGCTAAATATCGTCCCATAATACCTTGCGTTTCGGGAAACTCAAACACGGTATTAGTGACTAAGTCACACTTAGTTAATTTTCCGGCACGTTTGGCCTTAGCAACATCAGCGCCAATTTGCTCGGCTATATAACCGGCCAGTGCTTCGATTCGTAATGATTTATCTTTAACGGTGCCAAGTTGTTGTTGAAATAACACGGTTTCAAGGCGAGGTAAGCGGTCTTCTAAACGCTGTTTTAAATCGGTTTTATAAAAAAATTCGGCGTCGGCTAAACGTGGACGCACCACTTTTTCATTACCGGCAATCACCACTTGTGGATCTTTTGATTCAATATTTGCAACAAAAATAAAATTCGGCAGTAATTTGCCTTGATTATCATAAACAGGGAAGTATTTTTGATCGCCTTTCATGGTATACACCAGTGATTCGGCCGGCACATCTAAAAATCGCTCTTCAAATTTTGCCGTTAACACAACCGGCCATTCAACCAAAGATGAGACTTCTTCAAGTAAACTTTCGGTTAAATCTGCTTTACCGTTAAGTTTGGCTGCCGCCTCTTGTGCTTGCTGTTTGATAATTGATTTACGTTTGTCATAATCAGCAATGACTTTACCACGCTGCTCAAGAATGTCCGGATACTGATCAGCATGATCAATGGTAAACTCTTGTTCACCCATAAAACGGTGACCGCGGATAATGCGGTCTGATTGAATATCTAAAATTGTGCCGGGAACCAGCTCATCACCATATAGCATTGTCACAGTATGGCTAGGGCGGATAAACTCAACTTGACGAGCCGCCCAGCGCATCGGTTTAGGTATTGGTAATTTGCTCAGCGCGGCTTTTACCATATCACACAATAGATCAACAACCGCCTGACCTTTTTGATATTGGGTATAAGATAGCCATTCACCTTTGTCGGTTTGCACACGCTCAGCTTGATCGACGCTAATACCACAACCACGAGCCCAACCTTCTGCCGCTTTGGTTGGATTGCCTGCTTGATCGAAAGCGGCACTCACTGCCGGGCCACGTTTAACAATTTGGCTATCGGGCTGAGTATCATTTAAATTTAATACTTTTAACGCTAAACGCCGTGGCGATGCGTACCAAAGTACTTCACCATGTTCTAAATTAGCATTATCCAGTTGTTCAATAAAGTTAGCGGCAAAACTTTGCGCTAATGTGCGGAGTGATTTTGGTGGTAACTCTTCTGTACCAATTTCCACTAAAAATGTTTTTTGCATAATATTTATCTTCCTACTTAGATGATGCATTTTCGTTTGACGGTGAATTTTGGCACATCGGGAATCCAAGTGCTTCACGCGAGGCGTAATAAGCTTCAGCAACCATTTTGGTTAATGTTCTGATCCGCAATATATAGCGTTGTCGCTCGGTTACTGAAATCGCTTTACGGGCATCAAGTAAATTAAAGCAATGTGCAGCTTTTAAAATTCGTTCATAAGCAGGTAGCGGTAAAGGTTTTTCTAATTCAAGTAAAAATTTTGCTTCTTTTTCATGTTGTTCAAAGCAGTAAAATAAAAAGTCGATATTGGCATATTCAAAATTGTAAGTCGATTGTTCAACTTCGTTTTGATGAAACACATCGCCATAGGTGGTTTTACCAAAAGCACCGTCGCTCCAGATTAAATCGTAAACACTATCGACACCTTGAATATACATCGCTAAGCGTTCTAAACCATAAGTTATTTCGCCTGTTACCGGTTTACACTCAAGCCCGCCTACTTGCTGAAAGTAGGTGAACTGAGTCACTTCCATACCATTCAACCAAACTTCCCAGCCTAATCCCCATGCGCCTAACGTAGGGTTTTCCCAATTGTCTTCGACAAAACGAATATCATTAATTGTTGGATCGAGTCCTAGCTCTTTGAGTGATCCTAAATAGAGCTCTTGGATATTCTCTGGTGACGGTTTTAAGATAACTTGAAACTGATAATAATGTTGTAACCTGTTGGGATTTTCACCATAGCGACCATCGGTTGGGCGGCGTGAAGGCTGAACATAAGCGGCATTGATAGGCTCAGGTCCTAGTGCACGTAAACAGGTCATCGGATGAGAGGTGCCGGCGCCAACTTCCATATCTAACGGTTGAATTACCGTGCAACCTTGATTAGCCCAGTAATCTTGTAACGTAAGTATTAACCCTTGAAAGGTTTTGACATTAAACTTTTGCATGATGTTATCTTTAATGGTTGAATTGATTTTTCAATAATTTAAATAGTGCTGTATTTTATACTTTTTATTCAAGCTTGTGAAATGCCTAATCATTATATAATTTAATATATTGTTTAACCGATTTGATACTGTTTTCATTTTGCATATTGGCTTATTTATCGGTATAGTAAAACTATCTTAATTGCTTGGTAATAAATTAAAAATTCAAACGCCATGTCTATTCATAACAAAATTGTCGTCGTAACGCTAATTTGCTTAATGAAAGTTAGTTTTTTGTATGCTGATGATAATCAGCAATTACAAATTATACGTCAATCCATTGAAGAGCAAGAAACCCGTTTAGCTGAGCAAAAAAAAGAGCGAACACAATTAGTTAATGCGCTTAAAGAACAAGAAACACAAATAGCCAAACTACTCACATCCATTGAAAAAAATGGCACCATACTTAAAAAACTCAATTCTGAAATTAACCAATTAATTAAACAAATCGATGATTTGAGCGCTAAACAAACGCAACAACGGCAGGTATTAGCTAAACAGCTTGAAAGTGCGTTTAAATTGGGAAAAAGTACCGGTTTCGAACTTATTTTTGCCAGTGAAGAGAACGATCGCAATGAACGTTTAATTACCTATTATCGTTATATCAATCAGGCAAGAGAGCAGCAAATTAATGCCCTGCGTGAAACGCAATTACAACTTAACGATAAAAAAGCGGCGTTACAAATAAAACTCACTACGCAAAAAGCATTACAAACCAAACAGAAACAAGAGCAAGTCGGGCTTGTGAAAAATCAAAAAGATCGGCAAAAAACCATTAACTCGCTTGAATCGTCGATGCAAATAAATGAGCAAAAATTGGCTCAGCTAAAAGAAAACGAAACCAAACTACAAGCTAAAATTGCTCAGGCAGAAAGAGAGAGCCGTCTTATTGCCGAAGAAGAAGCCAGACAAGCAAAACACATTGAGGCAAAACAGAAAAATACAAACTATACACTTAGCGCTGACGAACGCAGTTTAATGGCTCGTGTCAGTGGTATTGGTCAGCCCGGACACCAATTTGATTGGCCGGTTAGCGGAACTGTTGCGCATCGATTTGGTGAGTCTTTACAAGGTGAACTTCATTGGAAAGGAATGGTAATCAATGCTAATGACGGTACACAAGTAAAAGCGATTGCAGACGGGCGAGTTATTCTTGCCAGTTGGTTACAAGGATATGGTTTTGTTGTTGCACTGGAACATGGGAAAGGTGATATGAGCTTATATGGATATAATCAACGGGTTTTAGTTGATGTTGGGGATAAAATTCATGCCAATCAACCTATTGCTTTAGTTGGTTCAAGCGGCGGGCAAAATACGCCAAGCTTATATTTTGAAATTAGGCGAGACGGTAAAGCGCTTGATCCAAGAGGGTGGTTAAAATGATGATACGTTTAGTACATTTTATTTGTTTAAGCTTAATGATCATTAATGTTCACTGTGTTTGGGCGGCAAAACTTGCTTTAGTTATTGACGATTTTGGTTATCGGCAAAGTAACGAACAGAAAATTATTGCGCTTTCACCCAATATTACTATCGCTGTTTTACCTAATTCTCCAAATGCACAGAAGATTGCAACGCTAGCTCATCAGCATGGTAATGATGTGATTATTCATTTACCTATGGCACCTACAGGAAAACAACCGCTCGAGAAAGATACCCTTTTTCCTTATATGGAAGAGTCTGTCGTGAGTCGAATTGTTACCGATGCAGTAGAGCGTGTACCTTATGCAATTGGTGTCAATAACCATATGGGGAGTTTGATGACCTCGGATCTTACGGGTATGAATCATGTGATGAAAGCCTTAAGCAACTACTCAATGTTTTTTTTAGATAGTAAGACAATCGGTAGAACTAAAACCAAAGAGGCGGCAAGCCAGTACGCTATTCCCGTTCTTGAGCGAGATGTCTTTTTAGATGATAAAATAACTGAAACCGCAATCGGCCAGCAATTTGAATCAGCAATTAACGTTGCGCGCAAGCATGGCGTGGCAATTGCAATTGGTCATCCTCATCCACAAACGGTGAATGTGCTAACATCTAAACTGGCAAATTTACCCGATGATATTGAATTAATTAAAATCAGCGAGTTAATTCCAGCCCCGGAGTTACCTACGCAAAACTCACTTTACTTAGAAAAACTACTCGACAAATATCGACAATTATTTGAGCTATTGTGTCAGTTTATGCTAACCAAACAGTAGCGGTTACTTTTTTTCCAACGTTCGATGACGAACTTGAATTTGTTTATTTTGCGCCCGGAAAAACGCCGCTAACTGCTCAGCAATAAAAACCGAACGATGTTGACCACCCGTACAACCGATAGCAATGGTTAAATAACTGCGGTTATTTTTTTCTAAAAGAGGCAGCCATTGCTTAAGGTAATTGGCTGTTTGATAGATAAAATTGGTCACTTCGTCATGTTTTAACAGATATTGCTTAACCGGCTCATCTAATCCGGTTAGGGCTCGTAAATTGATATCCCAGTGTGGATTGGGTAAAAAGCGCACATCAAAAACGAAATCGGCGTCGACCGGCAAACCATGTTTAAAGCCAAACGATTCAAAAATAATAGTTAATTCACGCTCTTTTTTACCTAAAATTCGAGATCTTAAAATACTTGATAGCTCATGTACCGAAAGATTATCGGTATTAATCACTAAGCTAGCGTGCGATTTTAATGGCTCCAGAAATTTTTCTTCAAGGTCGATAGCTTCTTCTAACGAATATTTTTGATTGGTTAAAGGGTGAATGCGCCTTGTTTCACTGTAACGGCGAATAAGGGTGTTTCGGCTGCAATCGAAAAAGATAATTACGGGGGTTACCGATGCCGGTAAACGCTGTAATACATCGTGATTAAAGTCAAAATTGGCGGGTAAATTTCGGATATCAATACTAACGGCAACAGGGGTATTGTTGTTTTTTAATGAATCGGCTAATTGTGGTAATAGTGCAAGCGGGATATTATCGACACAATAAAACCCCATATCCTCTAATGCACGTAACGCAATCGATTTTCCAGAACCTGAACGACCACTTACTATCATTAAAATCATGATAACAACTCCAGCATATTTGTTCCCTTAAGTATATACTTTTTACTTCTTGTTGTGCAATTTTGTGTATAAACAATCATGCAAAACATTATGCTTTAGTGCTTAGCTTTAATTTGGGCAATTAACTGCTTAAGCGCTAATCCACGATGTGATATCTGGCTTTTGTGATCTTTGGTTAACTCCGCTGCTGTGCAATTGAGTTGAGGTATATAAAACAGCGGATCGTAACCAAAACCACCTTCGCCTTTTAATTCATTTAAGATAACACCATCCCATTTACCTAAACAGATAATGGGCGTTGGGTCGTTTTCATGTTGCAAATATACCAGCGCACAATAAAAGTAAGCTTGCCGATTTTCCGGCGGGACATTTTTTAATGCATCGAGTAATTTTTCATTATTACTCTGGTCGTTGCCATGCTCACCGGCATAACGAGCCGAATAGATCCCGGGAGCGCCATTAAGCGCTTGAACAACTAATCCTGAGTCGTCAGCAATGGCGGGTAAACCGGTTAATTTTGCAGTATGACGAGCTTTTAAAATAGCATTTTCAACAAAGGTTAAACCTGTTTCTTCAGCGTCCGGAACATTGAACTGTTTTTGCGCAACAATATTAAAACCGGCATCGGCTAATAGCGTTTGTAACTCATTGACCTTACCTTGATTATTGGTTGCTAAAACAATTTGTTGCATTTTGTTGCTCCTTAATTGATTGATGTTGTTTAGGCTATTTTAGTCAGTTAAATGGTTACTGATTACCTAGCGGTTTAAAATTCCGGTTCACAAGTAAATGTCATGCTTTCCCCGGTTTTAGGGTGATTAATCGTGAGTGATTGTGCGTGTAATAGCAATCTTTTCGACATCGCAAAAGCTTGCGGGTGCGCATAAAATTTATCGCCTAAAATTGGGTGTCCGATAGCTTGCATATGTACCCGTAATTGATGCGAACGGCCAGTAAACGGGTATAACTCAACCCGTGTGGTGTTGTCACTATTGCGTGCAACGACTTGATACTCGGTTAATGCATGTTTACCGTTTTGCATATCAACCATTTGCCGTGGACGATTAGGCCAATCACAAATCAAAGGTAGTTCAACTTGGCCGTAATCTTGTTCAATATGCCCATGTACAACAGCGATATAAGTTTTTTTCGGAATCCGTTCTCTAAATTGTTTCTTAATTTCACGATCGGCAAGTTTAGATAGCGCAGCGACCATAATACCGCTGGTTGCCATATCTAAACGATGTACCGATTCAACATAACTGTATTTTTGTTGTAGACGATGAATAATACTGTCAATAAATTGAGGCTTATTACCCGAAACAGATAGCAGACCAGATTGCTTATTAACAACCACAATATGATCATCTTGATATAGAATTGAAAGCCACGGATCAGTAGGCGGATGATATTCCAAAAGCATTTGTGTGTGACAATTTGTAAAATAAAATTGTCACACATTCTAACAAACTCGGCAAAAAGTGCCAGTCTAATATTATTTATGCCACGTCGAGCTTTTGGCTGTTGGGAAAATTTGGGAAAACAGGACAATGATACCGACAATAATATAGCAGGCAAAAATGATAATCATCCATTGTGACATTTCAATGGTTAAAAATGACCATATTTTTTCAGCGCAGCTACCGTAAGCATTAAACATGCTTGGAAACCATTGATTTAATGGTAGCCAACTTGGAAATTGAACGTTTATAGCACAGCTGTCGGTCAAATTGGGTTCAAATTGTAAATGGGCGTGATACATGGCTAAGTTCAAACCTTTATAGGCACTATATAACCAAATTGCAATACCCAATAGGCGATAAATTAGCTTTTGGGGTGCAATTAATCCGAAAATACTGCCTAACATGATGCCGTAAATTGCACATCGTTGATAAATACAAAGCGTACAAGGGGCTAGCCCTAAACCGTGTTGAAAATAGAGTGCGGTTATTTCAAAAACAGCTGTAGATAAAAATAATAGCGCCCATGCTATTCTTCCACGTGAGTATTGATTGAGCAATGCTAACATACTATTTTATTCTCCCGTATTCCGTTATAATCATTCATCAGTGAGTGTATTGGAAAATGTTCTATTATTAAGTTAGCGGTAGTGTAGAGGATTTTTCAATAATGTAAAACGACTTTTACTCATTGATAGTGGACTCATCATCTCTAATTAATCAAAGTTATGACTATCCGGATTTAACAAAAGAAACTTAAAAAGTTTAAGCAGATATTGAAAATTTAATATTTGCAAAAAACCGGTTTTCCCTAGTAATAATGGAAGAAGAATGACAAATCAACTAGCGCAAATCAAATTATTTTATCAAGATAATTTAATTATAAAAAACGATAACAATGATTTAAGAGATAGTTTAAATATTGAAGATGCAGAAATACTATTTAATATCGGTTTACCTAACTCCACAGAATTAGATTTTAAATTTACAAAAGAAACTAACTATCTCAATAATAATGAATTAATTTTAGATGATAGTGAAAATGGAAAGATAATATATAATATTACTAATCACCACGTTTATTTATTTTTTCCTTCAAATAAGAAAAAAATTATATTAAATGTTGGATTATTTCAATTTCTATTCTCTATTTATTATTATGAATTATTTTTAAATAATTGGAAAAATGATAAAAAAAATAGAGCACACTATTTTGATGATTTTGAACAAAAAATGAATATATTAAATAATCATTTTCAAAGTCTGGATTATTATTGGGAAGCAATTATCAACGAGTTATCACCTATATGCATACAAACGCCCCACAAAAAAAATTAAACGTTACTTTTGTGACGATATCTGAAGAAAATGCGACTCAACGTATCGATAACTTTTTGATCACACATTTAAAAGGTGTCCCAAAAAGTATGATTTATCGCATATTGAGAAAGGGGGAAGTGCGGGTTAACAAAAAACGTATAAAACCCGAATATAAGTTAAATATCGGGGATGAAATTCGTATTCCGCCTATTCGTGTGTCAGAAAAGCCCGCGCCGGAAATATCAACTAAGCTCAATAAAGTGGCTGATTTAGAAAAAGCGATTATTTATGAAGATGAGGTCATTTTGGCCATTAACAAACCTTCCGGCATCGCGGTGCACGGCGGTAGTGGGCTGAGTTTTGGCGTTATTGAGGGATTACGTGCGTTAAGACCAGAAGCAAAATTTCTTGAATTAGTTCACCGTATCGACCGTGAAACCTCGGGTGTGCTGTTAATTGCTAAAAAACGTTCAGCTTTAAAAGCACTGCATGAACAACTCCGATTAAAACAGATGACCAAAAACTATCTTGCTTTAGTCAAAGGCAGTTGGCCTTCTGAATGCAAAGTCGTGCAAGCGCCGTTGCTTAAAAATGTGCTTAAAAGTGGTGAACGTGTGGTTAAAGTCGATAAAAATGGTAAACCTTCAGAAACACGCTTTAAAGTTGAAGAGCGGTTTGAATGTGCCACATTGATAAAAGCAAGTCCTGTCACAGGGCGAACGCATCAAATTCGGGTGCATACTCAATATACCGGACACCCGATTGCTTTTGATGACAGGTATGGTTGTCATCAATTTGATGCATTATTAAATAAAACCGAGTTGAATCGATTATTTTTACACGCTGCCAATGTAAAATTTATTCATCCCAAAAGCTTAGAGCCAATGCAACTACAAGCGCCGATGGATGAGACTTTGCAAACTTGTTTGGCATTGCTGAGAAAAGATAAACATCAACAGTCAAAATCATAAAATTAAAAGGTAGTAAGCACGAATGAAAGATCTAAATTTATATCTAATAAGACACGGTCAAACTGAGTGGAATATTAAAGATCAGATGCAAGGATCGCAAAATTCTCCTTTAACTCAAGACGGTATTTTAGGGGCTAAAGTGACCGGACAGCATTTAAAAAATGTGCCTTTTATGCAGGCGTATTCCAGCCCTCAGCAACGAGCAATGGAAACTCGAGATTATATTATTCATGAAAATGATAATGTGATACCAACATTTGAACTTACCGATCTTCGGGAAATGGATTTTGGTACCTGGGAAGGTCAGCATGTTCCTATGCTGAAAAAAGAAGTCCCGGAATTTAATACTTATTTAACCGATCCGGCTAATTTTGATGCAAGTGTCAATCAAGGTGAAAACTACCTTGAAGTGCTATCCCGAATGAAAAACGCATTAACCACCATTGTGCAAAATGCACCCGAACAAAATGGTAACATTCTTGTGGTTTCGCATGGCACGGTATTGCGCTTATTGCTTTGCGTTCTAAATGGCGGTGACTGGCGGTTGCATCGTGACGAGGATTACTTCCCACGAATGTTAAATACCAGTATTAGCGTGGTGAACTATCAGCAATCAGATGATCAGACAGAAGGTCAATTTTCAGTTAAATTCTTCAATAATGTCGATCATTTAAACCAAAAATAGTGTGATTTTATTCTCCAGACTCATCGAAAATGTCGTCTGGAGATGTTTTGCTACTTGTTATCTTCGATAAGGCGCGTAGCGTTTTTGTAGTTTTTGTATTTGATTAATTCTTGCATCAATCTTTGAAATTAAAGTCTGATTGTTTTTGGTTTGACGTTTGGCATTTTGCAAGATATTAATTGCCCCTTCAAAATCACCGTCTAACGCTTGTACTTCAGCTTGAGCGCTCATCTCTTGCGCGCGTGAATTTAAGCCACCGTAAGCTTGTACCAGTAATTCCCAGCCGTTTTGATCATCACTGTTATCAAAGGTATAACGATGTAACAAACTGGCAGCTTGCTGATAGTTTTTCGTTTTAATATAGGCATTTGCAAGGTTAAGCTTTAATGCCGCGTTATTCGGTGAATGTTTCAGTGCCGCTTGCAGGCGAGTAATAGCGCTGCTGCCATTATTCATTGCCAAATCAATATCGGTCATCAAATCGATATACCAGATATTGTTTGGATCATTATCTAATAATGGTTGTAGTTGCTCTTTAGCTTTCTGATTGTTGCCATTATGATTATCAACCAGCGCATTGGCATAGATAATGGCTACTTTACTTTGTGGCGTATTAAGTTTTTTGTAATCTTCAATCAAGAGTTTAGCAATGTTTTTATTTCTTGAGTTATAAAGAATAGCAAGTCGTGCTTTGGCTAAATAGTAGTCTATTGACGAGGAGACATTTTTTTTACCGTACTGTAAGGAACGGCTGCGAACATCGCTTAAACGGCTATTGGGTAAGGGGTGAGTCAATAAAATTTCTGGCGGTTTAGTGGTAAAACGGCTTTGATCGGCGAGTTTTTGTAAAAATTCAGATGAAGCGTTAGGATCAAAACCCGCTTTAACTAATGTTCTAAGCCCGACACGATCGGCCTCTTGTTCATTTGATTGAGTAAAGCTTATCATGCTTTGTTGCGATCCTGCCATCGTGCCGGTCATGGCTGCCATGCCAGCTTCAGGATTGGCTAAAGTAAGCAATAACGAGCCTAACGTAGCTCCCCAGACATAAGGGCTATTACGATTCTGTGCTTCCATTGCTCTTGCCAAATGGCGTTGAGTAACATGGCCAATTTCGTGCGCCATAACGGAGGCGAGTTGGCTTTCGTTATCGGTATCTAATATAAGTTTAGAATGAATCACCACATTTCCACCAAAAAAGGCGAAAGCATTTAGCACATCGCTTCGCATAATGTAAAAATGGAAAGGGGTTTGCACGGATTCAGATTTTGACACTAACTTTTTGCCAATCTCATTAATATATTGGTTCAAAACCGGATCGTTAATGATTGGCGCACTGGCACGAAGCATTCGCATGTAGTAATCGCCCATTTCCAGTTCTTGACCAATACTTAAGGTCGAAGCGGCAGCGGTGCCGATATCCGGTAGGGAGATGTTATTCGCGTAGACGACAGCGCTATTTTGTAATAATAATGTACTTGATAAAACTAATGCGATTGCTTTCTTTAACATTCTTTTCAACCATAATCATAGGAGTGATAGGCAGTTATTTTAGCTGAAAAAAAAGACAATACCACACTGAATTTTAATAACCTTTCCTAAAAGAGCATAAAATGCGTATTGAGGCGAACTTGAACGGTTTTTTATTCGTAAAATAAATTATTGAAATACGACTGCACGGATTTTTTCAACATCCACTTGTTTCAGATATTGTATGATATTGGGGTATACTTTTTTGTGATAACCCAATTCCGGTTGCATCAATTCGTTTATTGCTTGCTCTTTTGTCCAGTTTTGAAAAACCAAACGGTACATCGCACTGACTACACCGGTGCGATCGCTACCATGCCAACAATGGATCAGAATCGGTTTAGGGGATTTGGCAATAGCGGTCAGCACTTCAATCATGTTTTCATCATTGATATCACCGGCTCGCATTCTAACCCAAACCTCAGAGAGGTTAGTATCGGTTAATCTACCACGATCGCTGTGCATTAATCGTAAATTAATGATAGTTTTAAAGCCCAGCTCATTAAGATTCTGTAGCTGTTTCGTTGTCGGTTGTTCGGCGCGATAAACATCATCAGAAATTTTATGAAAATTGCCGGGTAGTTCCAGCTGGTTTTTATTCGACAACTGGCAACCGGTGGTAATCAAAATTAAATAACACAACAATAATAGCATCACCAATTGTTTTAGTATGCTTGGATAGTTTGCTATTAGATGTTGTGTTTTATAATTCATCTTCAATAATTGATTCAGTGTTAAATTGACTGACGACGCTTTTGGATAAAGCTAAGGATATCTTCAACTTTTACCAGCGTTTTATCACCACCGGCACGATGTTTATATTCAACTTCGCCGTTATCTAAGTTTCTTTCGCCAATGACAATGGTGTGTGGAATACCGATAAGCTCAGCATCAGCAAACATAACGCCCGGGCGCTCTTTACGATCATCAAATAGTACTTCTATGCCAGCAGCTTGCAAGTCGGCATAGAGCTTTTCAGCCGTTGCTTGTACTTTTTCTGATTTATGCATGTTCATAGGTATAATCACAACACTGAAAGGCGCAATTGCTTCCGGCCATACAATCCCACGTTCATCATGACACTGCTCAATGGCAGCAGCAACAATACGGCTTACACCAATACCATAACAGCCCATGATCATCACATGATTTTGACCATCTTCACCTTGTACGGTGGCTTTCATTGCTTGTGAGTACTTAGTACCCAGTTGGAAAATATGCCCAACTTCGATACCTCGTTTTATTTGTAGCGTGCCTTTACCATCCGGGCTGATATCTCCTTCAACAACATTACGAATATCTTCGATGCGAGGAAGCGGGCAATCACGTTCCCAGTTGATATTAAAGTAGTGCTTATGATCGATATTAGCGCCTGCACTAAAATCACTCATTACAGCCACATCACGGTCAATAATAATTGGCATATTGAGATTAATTGGTCCCAATGATCCTGGTCCAGCTTTGACAATTGCCCGTATCTCTTCTTCGGTCGCAAATTCAAGAGGAGATGCCACAATATCAATCTTTTCTGCTTTAATCTCATTTAAACTATGGTCACCACGGACTAATAGTGCAACTAGCTGGTGCCCACTCTCTTTACTTGCTTTAACCATGAGTGTTTTAACCGTTTTTTCAATCGGTAATTCAAATTGTTCGACTAATTCCTCAATAGTTTTGGCATTAGGCGTATCAACTAATGTCATGGCACTTGTTGGCGCAAGGCGAGTTTGCGTTGGAGCTAATGCTTGTGCCATTTCAATATTGGCAGCGTAATCCGATTCGGTTGAAAAAACAATATCATCCTCGCCGCTGTCAGCTAATACCTGAAATTCGTGTGACCAGTTACCACCAATTGAGCCTGTATCTGCTCGCACCGCTCTAAAGTTTAATCCGGCACGAGTAAATACCGCACTATAGGCTTTATACATATCATCATAAGTTTCTTGAAGCGATTCTTGAGTGGTATGGAACGAATAAGCATCTTTCATAATAAATTCACGTGATCGCATCACGCCAAATCTTGGGCGAACTTCATCACGGAATTTTGTTTGAATTTGATAAATATTTAGCGGTAATTGTTTATATGAACTCACTTCATTACGCACTAAATCAGTAATGACTTCTTCATGGGTTGGACCTAAGACAAAATCACGATCGCCACGATCTTTAATTCTTAATAATTCCGGACCATATTGTTCCCAGCGTCCGCTCTCTTGCCAAATATCGGCAGGTTGAACAACCGGCATTAGCACTTCGATCGCACCGGCTTTATTCATCTCTTCACGAACAATGTTTTCAACTTTTTTTAGCACACGATAACCAGTCGGTAGCCAAGTATATAATCCTGCGGCAACTTTGCGGATCATTCCGGCACGTAACATTAATTGATGGCTAATGACTTCAGCATCAGCAGGCGTTTCTTTTAACGTAGAAAGAAGATATTTACTGGTTCGCATACGTTTATCCTGAAAAAATAATTTATCTATAAATATAATAAAAATGTTAGCTAGTTTAGCAGTACCTAACGTAACACTAAAGTAATTTTATTGTTATTTTTTTTGCAGTGGCATAATTGGTTTAAAAGAGTTTGGTTAGATCAACCCACAGATTTATGTAATTAGGATAGTGATTTTTATGCATTTCGTATCAAAAATGATGCCTTAGTAATTAGGAAGTTGGCTAGGTATCAAAAAAGATATGTTTATCCCATTGATTATATTTAATTTTTTATTTATTTGTGTGATGTAGATCACTTTAGTAACGTTGTTAAATTGATATCATACGCCCAAATTTTTAGGTATAGGAGAATCTTATATGGATAATGCTGTAGAAAACAAAGATGTTGTTGGGGGTACCAATGGGGTAAAATTACCTAAGTGGCGTAAAAGTGATACCTTATGGATGCTAAGTCTGTATGGCACAGCAATCGGGGCTGGCGTTCTGTTTTTACCAATAAATGCAGGTGTCGGGGGCTTGATTCCACTATTGGTGATGTTAGTCCTTGCCTTTCCGATGACATTTTATGCTCATCAAGCGTTATGTCGATTTGTTTTATCGGGTAAAAATCCTGAAGGTGATATCACGGTGGTGGTTGAAGAGGCATTTGGACGAACTGCCGGCAACTTTATCACGGTGCTCTATTTTTTTGCTATCTACCCGATTTTATTGGTTTACAGCGTTGGTATCACCAATACTGTTGATAGCTTTATGGTACATCAATTAGGCATGGCATCGATACCAAGGGCGTTATTATCTTTTGTATTAGTCGCTTTTTTAATGTCGATTGTTCACTTTGGTGAAGAGCTGATTGTCAAAGTGATGTCGATTTTAGTGTTTCCTTTTATTGCTGTACTGATGATTTTAGCGCTATTTTTAATTCCGGAATGGAATGGTGAAATTTTTTCTAACGTATCATTAAGTGGGGCCGGTAGTGACGGCAGTCAAAGTATTTTAATGACGCTGTGGCTGGTTATTCCGGTTATGGTATTTGCATTTAATCACTCTCCAATTATCTCTTCTTTAGCCGTTGCTAAACGCAAAGAGTATGGCGATGTTTACGCTGAACCAAAATGCTCTACAATTATTGCCGCAAGTAATATAATGATGGTTGTAACGGTCATGTTTTTTGTGTTTAGCTGTGCACTTTGCTTAACTCCTGCTGAGCTGTTGGATGCAAAAGCACAAAATATTTCGACATTATCTTATTTGGCAAACCGATTTAATTCACCTGTTATTGAGTATATTGGTCCCCCAATTGCGTTTATTGCAATGGCGAAATCATTTTTAGGGCACTATTTAGGGGGTAAAGAGGGCTTTAATGGCGTGATTAATAAAGCACTGCGTAGCTGTGATAAGACAATTTCACCGGCAAAATTAGATAAAATTGCCATTGGCTTTATGTTTATCACGGCCTGGGGAACAGCCACACTTAATCCGAGTATTTTAGGTTTAATTGAATCATTGGGTGGTCCAATTTTAGCGATACTGCTGTTTTTAATGCCAATGTATGCGATCAACAAATTACCGGCATTAGCTAAGTATCGTGGCAAATTAAGTAATATATTTATTGTCATTATGGGTTTGATTGCTATTTCAGCAGCGATTTATAATTTGCTTTAAGCTTGAATTTATCAGTAATGATGACCATTTAAAGAAAAAATCCGCTTAGGTTAATAGGCGGATAAATATTCTTCAAGTTGATAGCAATTGTGTTATAAAGCAGTCCTAATTTTTCATTCTAAGCGTGAGGCGTTTTGTCCTAACTGGTGGTTGTTAAGCTTTTAACACAGATGTTTGTTATCCAATTTGTTTGAGTAATCTATAAAGTTTTTATCAAAAAGGCTCAGTTACATTGGGCTTTGAAAAGGGAAAAATATGAGTTCGGTATTTGAAATATTTAAAATCGGTATTGGGCCGTCAAGTTCACATACAGTCGGACCAATGCGAGCTGGAAAAGCATTTGTCGATGAGCTGATAAGTCAAGGGTTGATGCCGTCTGTAACCAAAATTGTAGCAGATGTTTATGGTTCATTATCACTAACTGGTAAGGGGCATCAGACCGATATCGCCATTATTCTGGGGCTGGCTGGTGAAAAACCCGATACCGTCAATATTGATAACATCCCGATATTTATTGAAAAAATCAGTCAGACTAATCGGTTACCGATTTATGACAATCGTTATGAAATTGATTTTCCACTAGCTGAGTGTATGGTTTTTCATTCTAAATTTTTACCATTACATGAAAATGGTATGACATTAAGCGCTTATCATGGCGATGAGCTGCTGTTTCAAAAAACTTACTACTCTGTTGGTGGGGGCAAAATTGTTGAAGAGGCGCAATTTGGTCAGCAAGAACAAAATCCGGTTTTGTTGCCTTATCCATTTTCGACTGCCGCACAGCTATTAAAATCGTGTGAAGATAATTCGTTATCCATTTCCAGTATTATGATGAAAAACGAGCTGGAATTGCACTCTTATGAAGAGATTGAAGACTATTTTCATCGTGTCGGGCAGACTATTTTAGATTGTATTAAACGTGGCATGAACACCGAAGGGTTATTACCCGGCCCGCTTAAAGTGCCACGCCGAGCGTTTTCCTTGTACCGTCAATTATCGACCACCAAAGATAATATTATCAGCGATCCTATGGTCATTATTGATTGGGTCAATATGTTTGCCTTAGCGGTGAGTGAAGAAAATGCTGCCGGTGGGCGGGTTGTCACGGCGCCAACTAATGGTGCATGTGGGATCATTCCTGCGGTGCTTGCCTATTATGATAAGTTTATTAATCCTGTTACGCCGGATATCTCAATGCGTTTCTTTTTAACTTGTGGCGCAATTGGGCAGCTTTATCAAAAAAATGCCTCAATATCGGGTGCAGAAGTAGGGTGTCAGGGTGAAGTTGGTGTTGCTTGCTCCATGGCTGCCGCTGGGCTTGCTGAGCTTTTAGGTGGGAATCCGCAACAAGTTTGTATGGCCGCTGAAATTGCCATGGAACATAATTTAGGTTTAACTTGCGATCCGGTTGCCGGGCAAGTACAAGTGCCATGTATTGAGCGTAATGCTATTGCTGCTGTTAAGGCAATTAACGCCACTCGTATGGCTTTAAGACGCACAACCGTTGCCAAAGTGTCGCTAGATAAGGTAATTGAAACCATGTATGAAACCGGTAAAGACATGAACGCTAAATATCGTGAAACATCACGAGGCGGGCTGGCAATTACCGTTCATTGTAGTTAATTTGCCGTTAACTGCGATAAGTTAATCCTTCAATTCGCCGATTAACAATTTGGCGAATTGAAGCGATCAAAGTTAATATTTCCAGCGCATGGTATTGACTTTAGAACGTAAAAAATCATTATTGGCCAGCATATCGACTTTTTCACTTTTTATTGAACGTAACTTTCTTTTTCGTTTAGCTTGCTCAGTTGATGTACTATGCATCAGTTCATTGTAGGCAAGTAAATTATTGAGCTGATCAAGTTCGCCCAATCCTTTTAGTACGTTAATCAGTGTATGTAAAGTAATGGATTCACCACTTTCGATGCGTTTAATGGTTGCTATGCCAAGCTCAGATTTTTGAGCAAGTTCTTGTTGTGATAAATTTTTTTCAATTCTGGCCATTTTTATTCTGCGACATAACATTGCAACCATTTCGGTTGTTTCATTCATGAGTTATCCTCAATATAGAGATAATGCATTGGGTTTCAAGCCTGTTATTTTGGGATTAATTGGGTAGTATATGGGTTAAACCTTCGATGATATCAGAAGCTAATAAACTGTATTTATTTAATTTTTCAGCCGCTTTATTACCTGCCAAACCGTGCAAGTAAACACTTACTGGGGCTGCTTGAGCGGCGGATAAATGACCGGCAATGAGTCCGGCTATTATGCCAGTTAACACATCACCTGATCCAGCCGTTGCCATACCATTATTACCCGATTGATTAATATAAGTCGGTTTGTGAGGTTGGGCAACGACGGTCTTAGCATCTTTTAACACACAAATGACATTGTGCTTTTGCGAAAAAGTTTTTGCTGTTGCGATTAAATTATGTTTAATTTCATCGATAGCGCGTTTGGTTAGGCTGGCCATTTCACCTAAATGTGGTGTAAGGATAATGGGCGATTTGGCTTGCTTAAGTAATGACAAATCTTGCGATAACACATTTAGTCCGTCAGCATCAATAATAATTGGCACGGTCGCATGGTTAAGCACGTAAGATAAAATCTGATGACTATCATCTGATACCCCCATACCGGGGCCGATAACAATTACCGAAGCCCAATTTATCCATGTTTCAAGTTCATTAAAATTAACGTGATTTGGTGTAAAAGGCGATAATAATGCTTCGGGGAGTTGGGATAATAAAATAGTGCTATTACAAATTGGTGTGTAAATACGTACTAACCCGGCGCCGGCTCGATAGGCGGCTTTAGCCGATAAGTAAGCGGCACCGGACATGTTTTGCGAACCGGCGATTGTCAATACTTTACCATAAGAGCCTTTATGGGAGTCATTTGCTCGCACCGGTAATAATTTATCGAGATCATCTTGCTCGAAAGTATAATGCGAAGCCGGTTTGTCAGCATAAATCCCAATATCGGCAATCGTTACTTTGCCGGCTAACTCAAGGCCGGGATAGAAGGATAATCCGAGCTTAGAATAGGCAAAGGTTACTGTCTGTTTCGCTTTTACCGCCGCACCTAATATTTTTCCGGTGTCGGCACACACGCCGGAAGGGATATCAATCGCTAGCACATCGGCATGACTTTGATTAATCAGCTCAATTGCCCGCAAAAATTCACCGCTAACATTGCGATTAAGACCGATACCGAAAATAGCATCGACAACCGTTGTATAGGACGAAAGTGAATCGGGTAACGATGTCATGACAGGGATTTGATAGTGCTGAGCGATTTTAATTTGCTGTAATGTTTGAGCCGATGCACTATTAGGTAAGCCAACTAAATAGACTGTCACATCGATATGGTGTAATTTGAGTAAACGCGCAACGGCAATGCCGTCTCCACCATTGTTACCATAACCACATATGAGCGCAACTCTGCTTAGGTTAAAATCTTCAGTTTGAAGTTGATTGGCGACCGCTAATGCCGCTCGTTCCATTAACACTAGTGAAGGCAAGCCGATTGTTTGCGAAGTATGAGCATCATAGTGCTGCATTTCAGACGAGGTAACTAAGTATTGCATGCAGTCTCCTTGTTGGTAACGATATGCCACACGCTGTGGCATATCTTTGAAGGGGTGAAAACGACTATTTGATTAACAAGGGTTTGTCTTGCTGATTTTTAATTTGTTGTTTTTCCAGACTATCTAAAATCTTTTTATGAATACCATTAAAACCACCATTACTCATAATCAATATGGCGTCGGTCGGTTTTGCGGATTTTGTGATCATTTCAACTAAAAGATCGATATCGCCCGACCAATAAGCCGGTTGAATACAGGCATCAACAACATCAACAACCAACCAAGGTAACTGTTCCGGTTGGAACATGTAAACTTCGTCAGCCCGCCCAAGCGACGGTGCAAGCTCATCTTTAGATATACCGAGTTTCATGGTGTTGGAACGTGGTTCGAGTACGGCTAAAATTCGGCGATTAGCACCAATTTTACTGCGTAATGCTTCTAACGTCGCTAAAATTGCGGTTGGATGATGCGCAAAGTCGTCATAAATTTCAATATTATTCACTTGACCATATAACTCTAAACGTCGTTTGGCATTGATAAATGAGCCTAATGCCTGACAAGCATCTTCAGCTTTAACCCCGACATTGTTGGCAGCAGCAATAGCCATTATGGCATTGTGCATATTATGTTCACCAACTAAAGAGTATCGAACTTCGCCTACTTTATTACCATTAAAGTAGACCGCAAAGTGGCTGGCATCGTTATTCATTCGTTGGGCTAACCAACCTGTTTCCGATTCAGTAAAGATTTGATCGCTCCAACAACCTTTGGCTAACACCTGTTTTAAATTGACATCTTCTTGAGGTGCAATAATCAGACCTTTACTTGGCACTAAGCGCACTAAGTGATGAAACTGTTTTTGAATTGAGCTGAGATCATCAAATATGTCAGCGTGGTCAAATTCTAAATTGTTCATTATTAGCGTTTTCGGGCAATAGTGCATGAATTTGGAGCGTTTATCAAAGAACGAACAGTCATACTCGTCAGCTTCAATAACAAAGAAATTTCCTTCGCCTAATCTGGCTGATATGTCAAAGTTTCCAGGTACGCCACCAATAACAAAGCCTTGCTTAAAGCCTTGTTGTTCTAAGATCCAGTTTACCATGCTGGCGGTAGTGGTTTTACCATGAGTACCAGCAACCGCAATCACCCAGCGATCTTTTAATACATTGTCATGCAACCATTGCGGTGCTGAGATATAAGGAATGTTATTATCTAAAATGTATTCCACACAAGGATTACCCCGTGATAATGCGTTACCAATAATAACTAAATCCGGTGTAGGATTTAATTGCGCTGGATCGTCGCCTTCAATGATTTCGACATTTTCTCGTTGTAATAAGGTGCTCATCGGCGGGTAAACATTTTTGTCTGAACCGGTGACTTTGTGACCTAGTGAGCGGGCTATTAATGCAATTCCTCCCATAAATGTGCCACAGATACCAAGAATATGAATATGCATTTTTAGTCCTTAACTTTGTATAAATTGTAGTAAAAAATAATGGTTTTGTTACCAGTTTGGTTAAATAGGTTTTTTGAAGTAGTTTCGTTAATTATAGTCGATTTTTATGGCTTATGCGATAGGCCATAAATGCCTTATCATTAATTTTGCAGCTTGATTGCCTCGAAACTCATCGACACCTAAGTGATAAACGATTGTTACATTTTTGATTGACTGATCAGGCCATTTAGTTGTATCAGCATTGAAATATATCCCTTCAATAATGGGTCCGCCTTGTTTGGGCTCCAGTACTAATCTAAGATGTTTTTCGGCAAATAACTGCTGTCTGTGAACGATAAACTCACCGTCAAAAATTGGTTCGGAAAAGCCTTCTCCCCATGGGCCGGAATCTTTTAGCTGTTTGGCTATAGCATAATTGAAATCTTGACCGGCTATCTCACCGTCGGTTTCAATCACTTGTTCAAGCAGTTCATCATTTAATACTTGATCAACCAGTGCTTCAAAACTGTCGGTAAAATGGGCTAAATCTTGTTCTCGAATAGACAAACCCACCGCCATAGCGTGTCCACCAAAGCTGACTAAAAGATCAGGATGAAGCTGATCTAACTGTTCAATCAGATCACGCAAATGTAAACCAGCAATCGATCGGCCGGAGCCTTTTAATAGACCGTCTTGTGTTGAAGCAAATGAAATCACTGGTCGATAGTATTTCTCTTTCAACCGAGCCGATAATATCCCAATAATCCCTTGATGCCATTGTGGATGATGAACAACTAATGCACTAGGAATTGCCGCTTTTTGTGTTTCTATCTTTTCAATAAGCGATAACGCTTCTTTATGCATTGTTTGTTCGATTAATTTGCGATCGTTATTTAACGCATCAAGTTCGGTTGCTTGTTTAATGGCAGTGTCAAAATCATCACAGAGTAATAATTCCACTCCCAATGACATATTATCCATTCTTCCTGCGGCATTTAAGCGCGGCGCAATATAGTAAGCAAGATCGATAGAGGTAAAACAAGCCGCCTCTTTTTTCGCAACTTGCAATAATGCTTTGATACCAGCACAACAATAACCGGAACGAATCCGATTGACTCCTTGATGTACTAATATACGATTGTTATGATCTAATTGCACCACATCAGCAATCGTTCCTAAAGCCACTAAGTCCAGTAAGCTGGCAATGTTATATTCTTCTAAGTTATTGCTAGCAAACCAGTTTTCCTTGCGCAATTTAGCCCGTAAAGCCAGCATTAAATAAAACGCCACACCTACGCCGGCTAAATGTTTAGAAGGGAAAGCGCAATCAGGCAAATTCGGATTGACTATGGCATCAGCATTAGGTAACTGCTCCGGACATAAGTGATGATCGGTGATGATAACCGCAATATTCGATTGTTTGGCAAATTCAACCGCATCGAATGAAGATATCCCATTATCGACAGTCACAATAAGATCGGCTTTTTGAGCTATGGCTTTCTCAACCACACTGGTGCTTAAGCCATAACCGTCTTGAAAACGATCAGGTATAATATAATCAACAAATTGGCACCCCATTTTTTTTAGGGCTCTGACTGTTAAAGCGGTGCTGGTTGCGCCGTCGGTATCAAAATCACCGACAATCATAACACGTTGATTATTTTTCATTGCTTGATAAAGCAATTCGACAGCATCATTGATGCCATCTAAATTATCATAACCGGTTAAATTGCGTGTGGTATAGTCAAGTTCTTTTATTGATTTTACGCCTCGTAGTGCATAAATTCGCTGCAATAGTTGCGGAATATCTTTCGGTAATTCCGGAAGCGATTGCGGTAACGGACGATGTAATAATCTATTTTTTCTCATAATGTAAATGTTAGCGCATTGGCGCTAACATGGATATTAAATTGGTGCTAAATTATTAATTAATCAAAATGTTTTAAGGATTTTTTTTATCTAAAATTTCAATTAACTTATCGGCCGGTACATAACCCGAAACAAGTTGTCCGTCAGGCAAAACAATGGCTGGCGTACCAGAAATACCTAAACTTCTACCCACATCAAATTGTTGGGTGACGTAAGGTACCATGCTTGTTGCTGGTGAGATTTTTTTGCCTTTGTAAGCATCGTCAAAGGCTGCTTTACGATCAGCTACGCTCCAAATTGACTGCATATTTTTTCCTGCTTCACTATTAACACCGCTTCGTGGGAAGGCAAAGTAGTGAACAGAAATACCCGCATCTAAATATTGATCAATATTTTCGTGGAGTAATTTACAGTAATGGCATGTATAATCAGTGAAAACCCAAATGACATACTTTTCATTTTTAGCTTGATAAACGATTGCATCTTTTTCAATTTTTTTAATTGCATTTAAATTATCTTTATTGGCAATATTTTCCGGTTCATCACCTTCAACGTTATAAAAAGGACCTTGTGTTAGATATTTCCCATCAGCAGTAACATAAAATATTCCGTCATCTGTGGTAACCGCTTTTAAGCCTTTTATCGGCGAATTATTAATTTTTATTGTATTGGAATTGTACCCCAGTTTTTCGAAGCTTTTTAAAATATCACTATTGCTTGCAAGCGCAGAGGTTGAAATTAATGCTAAAGCTAAAACTAATTTTTTCATTCAATTACCCTTATTTTTTGAACTTTTATGCTCGAGGATGATGTTTAGTGTGTAACTGTTTTAATCTCTCTGTTGCCACGTGTGTATAAATTTGCGTGGTGGATAAACTACTATGTCCAAGTAACATTTGTACAACACGCAAATCGGCGCCATGATTAAGCAAATGTGTTGCAAACGCATGCCGTAGTACATGGGGAGATAGCGAGTCAATATTAATCCCGGTTAGTATGGCATAATATTTTATCCGATGCCAGAACGTCTGTCGTGTCATTTTTTTGCCCAATCGACTGGGAAACAGGATATCAATTGGCCCGGTTTTTAACAGATCATTACGGGCATATTTAAAGTAGTATTCAAGCCAGTAGACTGCTTCTTCCCCTAACGGGACTAGCCGTTCTTTATTGCCTTTACCGATAACTCTTATCACTCCTTGCCGAAGGCTAATATCACTGATTTCTAAATTAACTAATTCAGAAACCCGCAAACCTGTTGCATAAAGCACTTCTAACATGGCTTTATCACGTAATTCGATTGGATCGTCTATACTAGGCGATTGGAGTAAAGCATCAACTTGTGATTCAGTGAGATCTTTCGGGAGCTTTTTCGGTAGTTTGGGCGCGGATAAAACCGCTGACGGATCGTCAGTGCGATAATTTTCTTGATATAAGTACTGGAAAAAGCGTTTAGTTGCGCTCAGTAACCGGGCTGAACTACTGGCTTGGTAACCGGCATTGACTCTCGACATCAAAAATTCTTGCAAGTTATGCGTTTGTGCGTTGACAAAATTAACTTGTTGCTGTTGTAGCGATTGGCTTAATGCATATAGATCGTGCCGGTAAGATTCAACCGTATTTTCGGCTAAATTGCGTTCTAACCAAATTGAATCTAAAAATTGTTCAATTAACATTTTATTTTGTGGTGGTATATCTTTTTCAGACATAAAAAGCCTGCTCTTTATGACACGTATTGCAACTATTATATACCAACAAGAGTCAAGTTGCAGTTTCGGCGAAAAGATTAGACGAAGCTTATTCAATTGAGTTTATATTGCTATAAATTTACCCATTTTTATACTTAAACATAGGGTATTTCTGAAACTTCTTGTCAAACGTTGCTAAAAGGATTTTAATTTATACATTGTTTTGTATTTTTTTTATTTTCTGATATATACTTCCTGCCAAAATTTGGGCTGTTCACTTTATGATCATGTTGAAACGAAATATCTATTGTCTTATTGCGTTATATATTTTTTTTGTAATTGGTATTGAGACCTATACCTATTGGCATATCCAACTTCGCCCTTGGCAACCAAAATCACCATTAGGGCGCCTTGAATATTATTTCAGTTTTTTTACTGTGCTTTCAAATATTCTGTTAGCGGTAAGTTGCATATTTTTAAGCTTAAATCCTCAATGTGATCGATATGGTTTTAAGGTGATTCGGCTAAATGGCTTAATTGGTGTAGTCATTACGGCTATTGTTTATAATTTAGTTTTAAGAAAGATTCATATACCTCCAAACAGCATCGCCCGGTTTGCCAATGAAAGTTTACATGTTATTGCGCCTGCTCTGGCTGTATTGACTTGGCTGATTTGGGGACCATTTAGGCGTATCAATTTTAAGGTCGTAATGGGTTCAGCGCTTTCGTTGTTGGCTTATGGGGTTTATATTTTTGTGCGTGGTTATTATACTAATCGATACCCCTATCCATTTATCAATGTTACTCGCATTGGTTATCCCAAAGCTTTGCTTGCTGCCGGTATCGTTTTCCTCATGTTTGTAGCCTTAGCTTTATTGTTTTGGGGTATAGATGCCTTAAGGAGACGAAAATGAAACTGTATATCTATGAGCACTGTCCATTTTGTGTAAGAGCAAGAATGATATTTGGTTTAAAACATATACCCGTTGAGCAACATGTTTTGCTGAGTGATGATTTTAAAACGCCCGAAAAGATGATTGGCAAAAAAATGGCGCCGATTTTGCAAAAAGCGGATGGTAGTTATATGCCGGAAAGTTTAGATATCGTCGAATATATTGATAATAACTATGGTAAGCCTATTTTAACCGGCGCTAAATCTCCCCAAATAGCCGACTTGATTAAACAGCTACAGCAATATGATTATAAGCTTGAAATCCCTCGTTATATCAAGCTAGGGTTAGCGGAATTTGCCACCCAAAGTGCGATTGATTATTTTATTAACAGTAAATTGGCAAAAATTGGTTCTATCGACGAGTGTTTAGCTCAAAGTGAAAAATTAATTTTAGCGGTGAGTGAAATTTTAAACCAGTTTGACGCTGTTATTGTTTCGCAAAATGCGTGTAATGGCGAACTATCGTTAGATGATATTTGCTTATTTCCGGTGCTACGTAATTTAACCTGCGTGAAAGGGTTAACTTTTCCACCGAAAATAAAAGCCTATCTTTTATCTATGGCGGCAGATAGCGGCGTGGATCTATTTTTTGATAGAGCTATTTAAGATTGTCGTTATTGCAGATTGCATTCGATTCCTGCTGGGGAAAGAGTACAAGCAAAATAGGAAGAAAACTTGTACTCTTTTTTTTAATCCATTAATAATAAAATCTAACGTCCTTAATTACCCAATTTAATATCGATTACTTCGATATTATCTTTACCACCGTAGATATCATACCAAGGGGTAGCATATTGTTTTAAAATTTTATTGAGGTGTTCAACATTTTCACGTCCGGTTTTATCTAACCAACGTTTTAGCTCATCTTTACCACCTTTAGCATAAGCGGCAACACCTTCAAACCATGTAGCTCGACCACCTAAAATACCACTATATTTTGCGCCGTGTTCACCGGCAAAAATTAGTTCTTCATGGAAAGTCTTCGTCGGTACGCCGGCACTTAAATAGATGAAAGGACGAGTAGCGGCATCGCTTGCTTGTTTAAAATAGTCTGCTGCTTCTTTTTGGGAATAAACCACAACGTTATTATCATTAAAGCCTTCGACATTTTTGAAAAGTACCGGTACTTCAACTTTTAACACATCGATGTAATAGTGATCTTTAGTAAATTCTTCAATAGTTTTAATCACTTTTTGTGGTTTAATTTTGGCAAATTCGGGGCTCTTATCATCGGTGATTTGATCGTCATAGACAATTGGCTCAACAAAAACAGGAATATCAGCAGCTCTTGCTTCGTTGCCTAAGCGTTCTAAAAATGCATGCTTTTTATCTAAAATATCTTGTGGATCATCGGGATTGTAGTAAACCAATACTTTTGCAGCATCGGCACCTTTTTTGATAAGGCGTTGGAGTGAGTCTTCGGGCAAAATATCGGGTAAACGTCCCGGCGTATTGGCATCATAGCCTGTTTTTTCATACGACATGATTAATCCGGCATTCTCATTTTTTGCTGCCATGCCTTTATAACCGTATTGCTCATCAAGTAAAATTGCACTGACATATTTTGTCAATTCTTGAGAAACCAGCTCCTTAAATTCATAGACCATATCAACGTGATAACGATCTTTACCGACTGCGGCTTCCATCATTTTGACCATTGAGCCGCGTTGGTCGATAGCTAAAGCGGCAATCACACCATCTTGGTTTGATAATTGTTGCATACGGTTAAATTTGCCGCGAGAAATACGTTTTATAGCCATTTTCAACTCTCCATTTAATAATGAGAAATTATTATAGATTGGATGAATGACCGTTTATTAATCATTTGTGCTAGTTTCAATCCAATTCTACATTTAATTGATTTAATTAGTTGATATGATAACTGATGTCACTATTATGTCATTAATAAAACAGGTTTCAAATGATAATTTCTTCACAATAAAAAGACGTTCGGGTATAGTAAGGCAGCATAACCGACTGTTTGTAAACAATAATTTGCAAGGATTACTATGTCAGACTTTGTTTCACACGCTCCATTGCGCAAACTCAATAATCAAGACTATAAAACGCTTGCGCTTTCTGCTCTGGGTGGGGCTTTAGAATTTTATGATTTTATCATTTTTGTCTTTTTTTCTATCACCATTAGTCATCTGTTTTTTCCGCAAGATATGCCGCAATGGCTAAGTCAAGTACAAACCTTTGGTATTTTTGCCGCTGGCTATCTGATTCGCCCGTTTGGTGGCATTGTTATGGCGCATTTTGGTGATCTGTTTGGTCGCAAACGAATGTTTACACTCAGTATTTTGCTTATGGCACTACCCACCTTGTTTATTGGTTGTTTACCCACTTATGCCAGTATTGGTATTTTTGCGCCGATATTACTCCTACTCATGCGGCTTTGTCAGGGTTTAGCCGTTGGCGGCGAAGTGCCAGGCGCATGGACATTTGTGGCTGAGCATGTTCCCAGAAATAAAATCGGTTTAGCCTGTGGCATTTTAACCAGCGGATTAAGTTTAGGTATTTTACTTGGATCGTTAGTTTCAACCGTCATGAATAAAAGCTTATCTCCAGCACAAATGGTTGATTGGGGGTGGCGTATACCCTTTATTATCGGCGGTATTTTTGGCTTAATTGCGATGTATTTACGTCGTTGGTTGAAAGAGACCCCAATTTTTCTTGAGATCCAAAAACGTAAACAGCAAGAACAATCCCAAAAATTACCGGTAGTAACAGTCTTAACCCAATATCTGCCGCAAACCATACTATCAATGTTACTTACTTGGGTGTTATCAGCAGGCATTATGGTGATAATGCTCATGACCCCAATTTTATTACAAAAACAGTTTGGCTATTCGGCTATAGAAGCGTTACAAGGTAATATATTAGCCATTATCGGGTTGATTATTAGTTGTACTTTTTATGGCATGATGATGGACAAATTTGCGCTGGCAAAAGTGCTTTTAATTGGTTGTATTATTGCCGCTGTGATGATAGCGATCTTTTTTGGCTCATTAGATAACGCTCAGCTACTATTTATTACCTATCCGCTAGCGGGCTTTAGCGTCGGTATTGTTGGATCGTTTGCTTATTTTATGGTGAAAGTCTTTCCAACTTCGGTGCGTTATAGCGGTGTGTCGTTTTCCTTTAATATGGCGTATGCCATTGCGGGTGGTTTAACGCCATTACTAATCTCATTTTTTAGTGATTTTGTGAGTAAAATGGCGCCGGCAATTTATGTTGTAGGACTATTTTTACTGGGTACATTAGTTGGGCTATTTTTATTAATTAATAATAATACTCAAAAATATATAGCAAAAGACATCTCATAAAACTCAATAGGCAATAAAAAGTTTGAGGAACGAGGTTTTTTTACGTTCCTCAACTATTGCTTTTACTCAATTTTACTGCTTTTTCCCAGCTCAATAGTTCGAATGACTCCAGCTTTCACGCTTCGTTGTAACCCTGCGGCAAAATCACTATTATTTAGTTCATACAAACTATGCATTCCAACTCCGGCTGGCGAGTTATTAATATCAAGCAATTGCCTTGGATGTTTTTGACTTAATTGAAGCATTGAGGCTGCGCCGTGTAAATTTTCAATTGCAATGCGTTTTGCCATATCTCGGGGCAATCCAACTAAAACTCCAGCATCAACTAACGATTCATAAAAATAATAAATATAATTCGGTCCTGCAACGGCATAGCCAGTAAAAATATCAAGCAGTGATTCGTCAATATATTCAAGTTTACCAAAACTTTTGAAGAATTGGGTGACGGATTTTTGTTTCGCAACAGCCTGATCATTCTCGTCGGTAGCAATACCTGAATAACCAAAACCTGTATCGGTAAGTGTATTTGGAATTGTTCTAATAACAGGAAG
This sequence comes from Gilliamella sp. B3172, assembly GCF_026536465.1. Lineage (NCBI taxonomy): Bacteria > Pseudomonadati > Pseudomonadota > Gammaproteobacteria > Orbales > Orbaceae > Gilliamella > Gilliamella sp. B3172. The sequence goes on from NZ_JAFNOA010000011.1 coordinate 68,287, forward strand.
ATCAACTTTTAAGGATTGTTTTATTTGGGCAATTGTTATTCCAGCAATGATTGAAATGATAATAGTCTCTTTAATATCCAATTGTTGAACAATGTTACGCCATGCATCTTGAGGTCGAACCCCCAATACAATAATATCTGCATTGACGATTTTAACAGTTGGGGTAACGCCATAAGTTGAATGTAAATAGTCTAAGCGAGATTTAACAATATCGTTCACTAATATATTTTGGGGCTCATATGTTTTATTATTTATTAAAGCGCTAATAATCGCTTCAGACATATGGCCACTACCTATAAATAAAATTGTACTCATACTTATCGTTCCTATTTATAATTGGCTAAAAATCATAACTACACCATATGTTTCACTGGCAGGTACGATAATCGTATCATTTTGTAAATTGTATTTAATTTTTCCTTTTTCTAGTGCTTGTTGGGTTTGCGCTAATGATTTTGTTGTGAAGCCTAAAGCAACTTTACGATCTTGGTCGTTATTCGCTTTACTTACTGACGAGCCAAAAAGATGCTGTATTGCATTTGGTGTAAGGTAATCAATAAATTTATCTTCAGCTTTTAGACGTACGCCTCCGTCAATTTCGATAATGTTTGCTAAAGGGAAAGTTTTTTCAAGCAATTTAATTGAGGAGCGGGGTTTTTGAGCTTCAATAATGACTTGATTAATATTTATTACACCATTTGGGTGCGTTTGCCACTCTTTACGCCAAACGAGTTCCGGGGTCAGTTGGTCGCAAAAAAAGATCTGTCCATTTGGAGTATAGGAAGGGTCTAATCTGACGGTTTTAAAACGCGCCTCAGGTTTAGTGCCATCATTTAATTCGACAGGTCTAAAAAAGGATTTAGGGCCGTCACCCTCAACTTTTATACTTTGGCTAACAAGTTGTTGATAAAGTTTGTTGGCATCTTTGGTTTTGAAAACTAATCCAGTTAGCCCGTCAGCAAAACACCAACTTTTATCTACTTTACCCGCATTTTGAGGTTCAAAACCTAAAAGCTCAAGATATGTGGTCGTAAATATCGCTAAATTGTTACTTGTTCCTAGTGAATGGTGGCCCCTTGGGGTTGTTGTGAATCCCAGTTTTTGATATTGAGAATTTGCTTGATCGAGCTGATCTGATACGGTGATTACAACATGATCAATTTGTGGACTAAGTATTGTCATTATATTCACTCCTTAAATATGAATAGCGGGAGACATATCAATTAATCGATGTGGATTCCATTCTTTACCAGGAACCGCATCAAGTAGATCTTTGGTATAAGATGCTGTCGGATTTAGAAAGACTTGTGATGCGATACCCTGCTCGACGATGTTTCCTGATTTCATTACAATAATATGATCACAAATTTGTGCAGCAACTCGCAGGTCATGGGTGATAAATAGAACCGTTAAATCCAGCTTTTTTTGTAATTGCGTTAATAGTTCAAGAACTTGTGCCTGAACTGAAACATCAAGCGCCGATACCGGTTCATCAGCAATCAATATTTTCGGCTCTAATGCTAATGCTCGAGCAAGGCCTATTCGTTGCCTTTGTCCTCCTGAAAATTCATGAGGATAACGGTTTAATGCCTCGCTTTCCAATCCCACCATGTTGAATAACTCTTTTGCTCTTTTGATTGCTTCGTGTTTGTTTGTTCCGTGAAGTATTGGTCCAATCGTAACTTGATCGCCGACTTTTCGACGTGGATTTAATGAGGCATAGGGATCTTGAAAGACCATCTGAATATGGCGTGAATATTGTTTAAGTTTTTTCCCTTTTAAATTGGCAATATCTACATCTTCAAAGTTGATTTGACCGCTGTCTATTTCTAATAATTTAATAATGCATCTGGCTAACGTTGATTTACCTGAGCCGCTTTCTCCCACAACGCCTAAAGTACTCCCTTTATGTAACTTAAAGCTAACATTATTAACCGCATAGGTTGTACGTCGGTTTTGCTTAAAAAAGCTATGGTTGTGATACGTTTTTGATAGGTTGTTCACTTCAAGAATAATCTCTTTATTAATACGTTGAACATCTCCAGGAGTAAGGGGAGGGACAGCGGCTATTAACGCTTGTGTATAAGGATGTGTTGGTGAATTTAACACGTCACTCGCTAAGCCTTGCTCAACAAGTTTTCCTTTCTGCATAACCGCAATACGAGTTGCAATATCAGCAACTACACCAAAATCATGAGTAATGAATAATACAGCGGTACCTTTACGTGATTGTAGTTCACGTATCAATTTCAATATGCATGCTTGAGTTGTGACATCTAAAGCTGTTGTTGGTTCATCAGCAATCAAAATAGCGGGTTCTAATGCTAATGCCATAGCAATCATGGCTCGTTGACGCTGGCCACCAGAAAGTTGATGTGGATAAGCTTTAGCAACAGACTGTGGATTGGGCATTTGCACATCCGTTAATAATTGGATAACTTTTTGATTAATCTCTTGTTTAGTTAACTTAGTGTGGATAGTGAACATTTCACTAATTTGATTAGCGATGGTTTTTAATGGATTTAGCGCAGTCATCGGGTCTTGGAAAACCATACCAATATGCGCACCACGAATTTTACGCATTTGTTCATCATGGTAAGTGAGTAAGTTGTTTCCGTCGAAATCAATCTCACCTTGAGAAGCAATAATACCGTCAGGTAATAATCCCATGATTGCATTGGATAATAAAGATTTACCCGAACCACTTTCACCAACAATACATAGGATTTCGTTAGCATAAAGATCGAGTGACACATCATTAACCGCATATTTTCGATCCGAACCATGAGGCAAATCTAGGGTTAAATTTTTAATAGTTAGTCTTTTTTGATTCATCGTTTTTTTAACCTTGGATTGAGTGCATCATTTATTCCTTGTCCAACTAATGATGCAGATAAAACGGTTAGCAATATTGCAATGCCAGGAATAGCTGAAACATACCATTGTTGACGTAATACTAGTCGCCCATTACCGACCAGATTCCCCCATGATGAAATATTGGGATCGGAAAGGCTCAAAAAAGCTAGGGCACTTTCCATTAATATCGCGGTTGATAAAATAACACTGGCATACATAATTACTGGCGGTAATGCGTTTGGTAAAATCTCTTTAAACATGAGTCTAGTTGAGCTCATGCCTATGGTTTTTCCCGCCTGAACAAATTCACGATTGCGTAATGATAAAAATTCTGCTCGAGTTAACCTTGCAACGGGTGGCCAAGAAACAACACCAATTGCAATCACCACAATATTGATTGTTGAACCAAATACCGCAACAGCAACGAGTAATAGTAAAAAGTTAGGTAAAATCTGGAATGCTTCTGTAAGGCGCATCAGTATGTCGTCAACCCATTTTCCGTAGAATCCTGAAATAGCACCAATAACCACACCAATAATAATTGCTATAAATGTTGAGATCAGTCCGATAATCAGTGATACTTTTGCACCATGAAAAAGCTGGGCAGCGATATTTCTTCCTGCCTGATCTGTTCCAAGAATAAATTTAGGATTTGTAAAAGGCCATTGTAAGGGGCGGCCAGCTAAGCGAAGTGGATTGCCAGGAAAAAACCAATCTGCGCTTAATGCAATTATGATAATTAATAACAGTAAAATTGTACCAATTCTAGCAATTGGGCTACGGAAATAGTCTTTTAATATCGCCATCATTAATGTCCTGTAATGCGTGGATCGAGCTTTGCGTAAAGCATATCGACAATAAAATTAATAATGATAACGAGTATTGCTGAAACAAATACTACGCCAAGTAAAGTGTTTAGATCTCTTTGTACTACAGAATCATAGGCAAGTCGTCCTAATCCTGGAATAGCAAAAATGGTTTCAATAACCACCGAACCGCCTAACATGGTGCCTGCTTGTAGACCGATTAGCGTTATCATTGGTAACATGGCGTTACGTAGTATGTGATTAACCAGTATCTGGCGGCTACTTAATCCTTTCGCTTTAGCTGTTTTTACAAAGTCTAAGGTCGATACTTCAAGTAATGAAGCGCGCATAATGCGTAAATAGATTGCTAGATAAACTAAAGCTAGGGTGGTAGTTGGCAAGATTAAATACCATGCAATATCAATAAATGCTGAAATACCCGTTAATGATTCGCCGATACTACCAAACCCACTAGGTGGTAACCAATTCAAATAAATTGAGAAGAAGACAATTCCCATGAGAGCTAACCAAAATGAAGGTGTTGAATAAAAAATTAGTCCCAGTACTGAAATGAGTGTATCTGGCCAACGATTCACTTTTTGAGCAGATAAAATGCCGAGAATTGTTCCGAAAGTAAATGCTAATAGCATTGCACAAACCATTAACAATAATGTAGCCGGTAAACGTTCCAGAATGATATGACTGACAGGTTTGTTATATATCGCTGATTGTCCTAAATCGAGATGTACTAATCGCCATAAATAATTGATTAATCTTGAACTTGTTGATTGGTCAAGTTCATAATGATGACGCATTTCATCAATAACGCTTGACTCGGCACCACCAATTTGGGCAAGTAAAGCATCCACTGTATCGCCAGGCGCCAATTGTAATAATAAAAATAGCGCAATTAGTATGATAACCAGTGCTGGAATCGTGGTTAATAATCGTCTAAGTGCTAAAGTCAGTATATGCGTCATCATTTCACCTTAACTTAGTGTTCTATCCATACATCAAACCAACTACTTGATGGCCAACGTGCTGTATTATGATGATTGTGTACTTTGTTATTAATCACTGAGATGAATTCACGTTCTGTTGCGAACCAGAGTGGTAGTTCAGTATTCACGACATCAACTAGTTGACCATAAAGTGCTTTACGTTTGACTGGATCTATTTCAGTTGCGGCACTATCGATTAATTGGTCGACAGCATCTGATTTCCAGCCATATTGATTTGTCCAAGGTGCTCCTTCAGGACTGCCAGAACGTAACCAAACAGTTGTCGATACTGCTGGATCGCCTCTATATTGGTGCCACCCTGTTGCAATATCAAAATCGTGGAGTTTATAAACGGCATTTAAAGCGCCAGCAGTGTCGAGATTAACGATAACCACATTAATGCCGACTTCAGCTAAAGATTGTTGGATAAATGTTGCAAAAAGTGGAACATCTTCACCATTATTAATATGGACTAATTTTAAGGTAAAACGAGTGCCGTCAGCTTTTCGTGGATAACCTGCTTCATCTAATAATTGTTCAGCTTTTTCTCTATCAAAAGGGTAAACAATTTTACTGTCTTTAGGGTAAAAAACGTTTGATGATGGAATAATACCTGTTGCAGGCTTACCAAATCCGTATAAAAAGTCATCGATGAAGAAAGGAATATCGAGTGATTGAACAATTGCTTTGCGAACGTTTAGGTTAGCAATGATCGGATTGCGGAAGTTAAATTCTAAAGTATTATTGAAAATATTTGCTTGAGAACCTTTTGTTAAAACCTCAAATTTTGAGTTTTGTTTGAATCGATTAATATCAGCAAGGCTTAATTTTGAGTAGGCACTTAAATCAATTTGTCCACTTTCAAGTGCAGCTGATGCTGAAGAGTTATCGTTAATAATGCGCCAGATTATTTTATCTAAATAAGGATATCCTTTTCGCCAATAATCAGCATTGCGTTCAACAATAATATGTTGTCCTCGTTGATATTCAACGAACTTGAATGGCCCAGTCCCTACAGGTGCTGTGTTATAAGGATTATTTAATACATCGGTGCCTTCGTACAAATGTTTGGGAACAACATAGCCAAGATCAACTAAAGCTCTTACTAGTAAATCTAATGGCATTGGACGAGAATAATTGAATACCACTGTATGGTCATCAGGTGTATCGACAGAGGTTAAATTAAGTTGTAATGTAGTTGAGAAATTTAATCTTTTTTTCCAAAACTCTAGTGCATTATATTTCACATCTTGTGATGTAAAGGGTTTACCGTCGTGCCATTTGACGCCTTCGCGTAATTTAAATGTTATTGTTTTTCCATCCGGTGAGGAAGTCCATGATGTAGCAAGAACAGGAACAATTTGACCATCTGCATCGAGATCGACTAATGATTCAACTACTTTTCCTGATACTTCATATACCCCCGTTGACGCGCGTAAAGCTGGGTTGAGAACTCTTTGTTCTCCAGAATAATGGACAACTAGTGTTCCACCTCGTTGCGGTGTTTTTTCATCCGCCATTGAATAAAATGGTAACAAAATTGAGAGTAGTCCTATAATAAATGTTTGTTTGATATTGAATAATTTCATGTATGCTCCTTACAATTGTTGTCACCATATTTTCGGTATTTATCACTATGAAATTTTTAGGATTTCACTATAAAAATTTTTAGTAACGTTGAGAAATGCCGATATCGCATATTTATATTACTTTTAGTTATATATTTACCCGCGAGGCTAACTTGTAGAATTTTTATTATCATCATTATTTTTAGATGTTTAATGTAAATATCGCTTATCGGTATAACGTTAAAAATAATTCTTATTTTTATTAATATTTGTGAAATAGCGCATATTTTTTTTTAATAAATAGTCTAAAATACAACCAATTTGGTTTTGAATTTTTAAATATTTAGGAGAAAGAAATGAAAGCAGCTGTAATTAGACAAGAGTGCGATGGTCAAGTTGAGATTAAAGATATTCCGGTTCGTCCTTTAGAAGCGGGTGAAGCTTTAGTTGAGGTTGAATATTGTGGTCTTTGTCATACAGACATCCATGTCGCATCCGGCGATTTTGGTAAAAAACCTGGTCGGGTGATTGGTCATGAAGGTGTAGGGATTGTGACCAAAATAGCGCCAGATGTAAAAAGCTTAAAAGTTGGAGATCGGGTCAGTATCGCTTGGTTCCATGCCGGCTGTGGGACTTGCGAGTATTGTATATCAGGTAATGAAACATTTTGTCGTAGCGCCTTAAATTCAGGATACAGCGTTGACGGTGGAATGGCAGAGCAGTGCATTGTGAAAGCGGATTATGCTGTGAAAGTCCCGGATAATTTAGATCCGGCGCAAGCAACCAGCGTTACTTGTGCTGGTGTGACAACTTATAAAGGCATTAAAGTGGCGGACACCAAACCGGGCCAATGGCTTGCCGTTTTTGGTATTGGTGGGCTTGGTACGCTGGCTATTGAATATGGTAAGAATGTTTTCAATAATAAAGTTGTTGCGATCAGTAATAGTGACAGTCAATTAGAGCTGTGCAAAAAGCTGGGCGCTGATTTAGTTGTCAATCCGAAAAAAGTACCGGATGTGGGTGCTTATATTAAAGAGCATACTGGCGGTGGCGTACATGGTGCCGTTGTAACCTCAGTTACTAAAACTGCATTCAATCAGGCAATTGAGTCTGTGCGTCCGTTAGGGCGTGTGGTGGCGTTAGGCTTGCCTTCAGAAACCATGGACTTAAGTATCCCGAAAACGGTGTTAGACGGTATTCAAGTTTTAGGTTCACTGGTGGGTACACGTGAAGATCTGGCTGAAGCATTCCGATTTAGCGCCGAAGGAAAAGTGGTGCCTATTGTTGAAAAACGCCCATTAGAAGATATCAACGAAATGATTGAAGAGATGAAAGCCGGTAAAATTCGGGGTCGTATGGTTATTGATATGAAGATGAAAAAGCAAAAATAGGGCAATAATCTTTTACTTTCAGCCAAAATAAAACAAAGCTAGCTTATTGCTGGCTTTGTTGCTTTTAAACAATTCAACCTTTATTTTGCTTGCATTGTCACCTTATTTTGTCAAATATCATCAATCTTTCTTGTATTTTATCTATAAAGCCCTATTATAGGCGAATTTTGCTAGTATATTTATCTGTTTAGGGGATAGTTATGTCTGAACACAATTTAGAAAATAAATTGCGCAAAGATCTGGGGTTAGTCTCTGCGTTATCACTGGTTGTCGGTATGGTTTTAGGTGCCGGTGCATTTATGAAACCTCCTGCGGTGTTGGAAGTTGCGGGCGATTATAACCTTGCGCTATTGGCGTGGATCATTGGTGGCGTTTTTTCAATTTGTGGCGGATTAACCCTTTGTGAATTGGGTGTCATGTTTCCGAAAACCGGTGGCATGCTGGTTTACTTAGAAAAAATTTACGGCGATAAAGTTTCCCACCTTTATGGTTGGATGATAACCGTATTATTTGCACCGTCATTAGTGGGGGCATTAGTCGGCTATTTCAGCTCGGTTTTTTGCCTTTTATTCAGTATTAATGATGCCTACCGAATGGCTGTAAGTGCCGGTGTGTTAGGCTTTATTGCTATAATCAATTCAATTGGTGTTAAACAAGCAGGCTATCTGCAAACTATTGCCACCGTTTGCAAACTTATTCCGATATTATTGTTAGCTGTATTTGGTTTACTGAAAGGTAATGGTCAAGTTGCATTATTTAGTGCCAGCGGACAAGGTATCGAAACCTATGCACCGTTTGCGGTGGCGATTTTAGCGACCTTGTTTGCTTATGACGGTTGGGCGCAAGTGGCATCGGTTGCCGGTGAGATTCATAATCCTGCAAAAGTGTTACCTAAGGCGATTATTTTAGGCATTATCTTTTTGGTGGTGGTTTATGCCTGTATCAATATTGCTTTATTTAAAATTTTCCCGGTGCAAGAGATGGTTTCGCTCGGTCATGATGCATCTGCGGTGGCATCGCAACGTATGTTCGGGCATTTAGGTGGAAACTTAGTTGCTGTGGGAATTATGATCTCAATTTTAGGTGGTATTAATGGTTATATTATGACATTATCCCGCACTATTTTTAGTATGGCAGAGCGCGGAACGATCGTCGGTGCGCGTTATTTAAGTACCCTTGATGAAAATAGTCGCTCGCCAATTAATGCTATTATTGTGCTGGTAATCTTCTCTTTCTTATATTCCACCTTGCTCGATGCCGATCGCTTATCGGAAATTTCGATGTTTTCAATATGGGTATTTTATCTATTAACATTTGTCGGAGTGATTATTGCTCGCAAAAAATATCCTGATGTACCAAGAAGTTATAAAGTTATCGGCTATCCAATTATTCCGATTATTGCAATTTTAGGTGCCGGTTATGTGATTTATGGTATGTTGGTTTATCAAACAACAAACGGCATTGCTTCAATTATTTTGACGTTAATTGGCTTACCGTTGTACTACTATTATCACCGAAAAAATAAAGATAAAGATCTTTCACTCGGTGAAATGAAAAACTATCAAGCGAAAACCAAATATATGATTGTTGTCATGTTGATGTGTATTATTGCCGGTTTAGTCTTTTATGGCTGCCTGTTTAGTCATTGATGAACCGCAATAATCTGACAAAACGATGATTAAAAGGCCTGACTCCGGTAGAATATCGAAATCAGGCCTTACAAGCCGCTTAACAAAAGAGTCCAACTTTATGGAGTCACTTCAGTCTGTCGGTTTTTTGTGCCAAATTTTAGAGATAAGATGAAATTAGTGCATACAGATTTTGGTCATAAAAAGTACCATTTAAATATTCTGCTTGCTTAAGTATTCCCTCGTGCTCAAAGCCACAACGTTTAGCTACCCGATTACTTTTATCATTGGCTACTGAACATTTGATAACAAAACGTTTAATCATTTTATTCACAGCGTAATATTCGGTTAATGCCAGCGTTGATTGCGTGATAATCCCTTTACCTTGTGCTTGATTATCAAGCCAATAGCCAATATAAGCCGTTTTGTTTGCTTTATCAATTTGGTTAAAAGCAATGATACCTACCGGCTTATCTTCAAATAGAATAATGTAGGTTTTACTGATATCTTGTTGATGCGTAATTAAACTGTCGCTCAAAAATTTTTCAGTGTCAGAACGATTTTTTACCCGCTTAGGCCAGGCCAAAAATTGGCTAAAATTATCACGATTGGCATCGATGACTGAGTATACCGCTGTTGCATAAATTGTATTTGGCGCTGTTAAATATACATTTTGATTGACATAGATAGTATCGGTGTTTGGGGTTGTCATGATTTATTCCATTAAATGCGTTCGGGCTACCCATAGCGTAACTATATTTGTTTATTGCACTTCGGCTAATTTTAGGGAAAAAATTGCGATAAATGAGCGTTAAAGTCAGTATACTATCACGCTAAGCGGTTATCATCGATTATTCATTACAGTTTAGTCAATAATAAAATGCCAGACATCTTTGTCCGGCATTTTATTGGGTTTAGGGTAATTGACTATTATTGGTTTTCATTCTCATCTGTCTTAGTTTTGACAGTGTAGTTGTAAACGACTAACAAAGCAAAGATAGCAATAATAATCCACATAATGACATCTTTATTAAACCATTTTGCCATATTACCTAAAATAATGCCGACGCCACAAAAATCGACATCAGAAAACGTGGTATTGGCAAAACCAAGTGATCCTAATACCGGTAATAATACCACCGGTAAAAATGTCACTAATAAACCATTGGCAAATGCGCCAAGCATTGCGCCTCGACGCCCACCCATTGCATTACCAAATACGCCAGCAGTTGCACCACAGAAGAAATGTGGAACCACGCCCGGTAAAATGAGCACAGCGTTAAGTTGACCTAGAACAAATAATCCGACTAATCCACCTAAAAAGCTGAATAAAAAGCCAATTAATACGGCATTAGGGGCATAAGGGAAGACGACAGGACAATCTAAAGCTGGTTTTGCATTTGGGACTAACTTTTCAGAAAACCCTGTAAATGCCGGGACAATTTCAGCAAGTATTAAGCGCACACCTTGCAATATAATAAAGACGCCTGCGGCAAACGTAATTGCCTCAATAATGGCATAAACTAAATAATTATCACCATTACTTAGATTGGCTTCAATATAGTCCGAACCGGCAAATACTGCCAAAATAAGGTAGATAATCATCATCGTTAATGAAATTGAAATGGAACTGTCTCGTAGGAAACTTAAGTTTTTCGGTAAGTTCATCTCTTCGGTTGAACGTGACCCTTTTCCTACCGCCATGCCAAGCCAGCCAGCTAAAACATAACCTAATGTACCAAAGTGACCAAATGCGACATCATCATTTCCGGTAATTTTACGCATTTGCGGTTGCGCTAAAGCGGGGAAAAACGCCATAATCAATCCTAACACTAATGCCCCTGTCAAGACTAATTGCCACCCTTTAAACCCTGAAACAGTTAAAATGATACTGATCATACAAGCCATATAAAAAGTATGGTGACCGGTTAGAAAGATGAATTTTAAGCGAGTAAAGCGTGCCACAATAATGTTTGCAATCATGCCAAACGCCATAATTAGGGCTGTTGCTGTACCATACTCATTTAATGCCATAGAAACAATGGCTTCATTATTTGGAACGATCCCTTGTAATTTAAACGCTTGTTCGAACATGATGCCTAATGGCGTAATTGCGCTGATAAGTACCGTTGCACCGCCACCTAAAACCAAAAAACCTAAAATAGTTTTAATCGTTCCTTTAACCGTATCGGCAAATGATTTGCGTTGAGCAAGCAGCCCCACCATAGCAATCAGCCCCACCAATACTGCGGGCACTTTTAAAATATCGACGATAAATTTTATTATTTCTTGAATCATAGCAACACCTCATGATTTGATCATTGCTTAGCGAAATGTTCAACGAGTTTTGCTTCCAAATCGTTGATATCAATAATATTATTTAGTACAACTAATTTATCGGCTGGAATACCGGAGCTGGCGGCAAGATCTTTTGTCATCACAAACAGGTCTGCTTGATCTGGCGTTGCCGAAGCAAGATCTGCATGGGTCACTTCTGCATCAATATTAAGTTTTTTGAGGACTTTTTTGATATTCATTTCAACCATAAAACTACTACCAAGGCCTGAGCCACAAACTGCCATAATTTTCATATTGTTTATCCTTTTACTTATACGTTGGAAATTAATATTGTTTGATAACCGCCAAAATTTCATCACGATTTTGTGCATTGAAAATTTTCTGGATATCGTCAGATTCGCCAAACAGTGCCGCCAATTGAGTTAACATTTCGATATGGCTGGTACTATCGTTAGCGGCTAATAGAGTGATTAAATAGACTGGATCGTTTTCTTCTGAATTAAATTTAACGCCTTGTTTAACCAATAACATCGATAGGCTTAATTGGTTTACGCCTTGTTCTGGCCTTGCATGAGGCATTGCAATTCCGGGTGCCAAAACATAATAAGGTCCTATTGATTTGTGTAGTTCAAAAATAGCCTTAATATAATCTGATGTAATTGTTTTATTCTTTAATAATGGCTCAGCACAAAGTGTTATCGCTTCTTGCCAATCTTCGACTGAATCAACAACATTGACTGTTTCATTAGTTAACCATGTACCTAACATTTTACCTCCATTAAGACCGTTAATCATTTTGATAATCGGTTAGAAAATTATCATATTAAGTAATAATAGAAATCAAAAATTGTCAGAAATGTGATAGCGCTATCAAAGTTAGAAAATTTTTTTTCGATTGTGTGACATAGATAACATTTTTAATGTATTAATTCTAAACTATTCCGCTTTGACATACTAGAATTAGAAAAAAAGTCATAATTTAGCTATAAACTGCTTGATGCATTGTAGATGATTATTGAGTAATCTTCTGTTTTTTACTATCTTTACAGCAAAAATTGTATGCGTAAATGAATATATAAATCAAATTCAATCGGGATGAAAGATGCAGGATACTAAAAAACGTCGAAATACAGGGCAGATTACTTTATTTGATGTTGCTAAATATGCTGGCGTGGGAACAATGACGGTCTCTCGGGCTTTACGCACGCCGGAAAGGGTATCAGATAAGCTTCGACATAAAATTCAATTAGCTGTTGAGACATTGGGCTACAAGCCGAATGTCGCCGCCAGTTTATTAGCATCAGCCAGCGCCAATCGAGTGATTGCCGTTATTACCACTCGAATTTATGATTATTCCGTAAGAATATTGCTTGATTCGCTACAGACACAGTTAGCTAAAGAGGGGTATACCACGCTTATCATTGAATCTTATCATTATCATAAACAAGAGTCCCAATTATTAGAGACGCTTTATAGCCATAATCTTGAAGCTGTCTTGCTGTTTTATGTTGAAAATGATGATCTGATAAAAAAAATTGTTCAAAATAAAACAATCACCGTAATGAATATCGGTAAAAAATATGATGAATCAATCGATGTCGATGTTGGCTATGATGATAGTTTAGCGATGTATAAATTAACAGAGCATGTGATTAATAAAGGGTATCGAAATATTGCCTTACTTTGTGCAAATCAGCAATATCATCTATTTCAACAGCGTTTACATGGTTGGCATAAAGCGATGCTTAATTATCACTTGCCGACTCATCGTATCATTCATGCCGCCAAACCAGCGAACTTTAGTACCGGCGCACAGTTGCTTGCCGATATTTTGTTAAACTGGTCTGAGGTTGATGCGTTAATTTGTACCACCGATGAATTAGCTTGCGGTGTGCTATATGAGTGTCAACGGCGACATATTCGAGTTCCTTATCAATTGGCAGTCAGCGGTTTTGGTGATAATGAGTTTAGTGAAGTCTGCTTTCCGCCGTTAACCACTGTTGCGTTACCGTCTAAACAAATTGGCGAATACACAGCGGCGTTATTGCTAAATAAATTAAAAAATGGGGAGCCAATTAAATCAGAAAGCACGGAGTTTTTACCGATTATAAAATCACGAGCTAGTTTGTAATAAAAAATAATAAAAGAGATAATAAAAAGCCTACTCAATGAGCAGGCTTTTTTTATATAAAGATAAATTATCAGCAATATTTTGATGTCCATATTCAAGACGGATCTATTAAGTAAAAGGAATAACACACATGATTATATTGATTTACATTACGTATTACTTTTTCTCAATTATGCCTATTATGATTTCTTATCGCTTTAGAAAATATACAATAAGTGATTATCACTATAATAAAAAGTTGAAATGGCAAAGGCGCATTATGTTGGTTTTACATTATATTGCTCTGGTTATCCAAATTATAATTGCATGTGAACTTGAACGTATCGTTCCTTATAATCATGATTATCGTCCTCTTTTTGTGTCAGCATGTATATTTCTAATTATTTATAATTTTTTTTCAATATCCTGGTTAGAAAGCCCAAAAGAGTATTTAAAAAAGAAAAAATGGAAATAATAATGAATTTCGTGAAGTAGGCTTTCCGCCATTAACGACTGTCACATTATTTTCAAACAAATTGGAGGATATATGGCGGCTTTAATATTACATAAATTAAATAACAAAACGGATTTGATCGAACCTACATTACTCCAATTAGAGCTGATGATTCAAGCTAGAGTGAAGTTTATCGCTATTTAAGATATATGTTAAATAAAAAAAGAGAATTAATGGGGGTAAATTTTATTATCAAACCCCAGAAATAAAAAAGCCTACTCAATGAGTAGGCTTTTTTATTAAAATTGGTCGGCGAGAGAGGATTCGAACCTCCGACCCACTGGTCCCAAACCAGTTGCGCTACCAAGCTGCGCTACTCGCCGTTAGGATGCGCATAATACTGCGCTAACCTCGATGTGTCAATAGTTACCCCTAAAAATTATGATGATAATTTTTTATTTTGTGAAAGGGGCGGGGGTTTTGCCGATTCTTTGGTAAAACTCAGCAACAAATTCTTCGTAACGTTGATTAGCAACCGCTTCACGAATTTCAGCCATTAAGCGTTGATAATAACGTAAATTATGAATGGTATTGAGCCGTGCCCCTAATATTTCTCCACATTTATCTAAATGATGAAGATACGATTTCGTGTAATTTTTACAGGTGTAACAATCACACTCAGGATCGAGCGGGGTTGTGTCATCTTTATATTTGGCATTACGAATTTTAATGACCCCATTAGTGACAAACAGATGCCCGTTACGTGCATTACGAGTTGGCATCACGCAATCAAACATATCAATACCACGACGAACGCCTTCAACTAAATCTTCGGGCTTGCCTACACCCATTAAATAACGTGGTTTATCAGCAGGTAACTGTGGACAGGTGCCTTCTAAGATACGATGCATATCGGCTTTCGGTTCGCCAACTGCTAATCCACCAACGGCATAGCCGTCAAAACCAATTTCGGTTAATCCTTTAATCGAGATATCACGTAATTCTTGATGTATACCGCCTTGTACTATACCAAATAGGGCATTTTTATTGCCTAATTCATCAAAACGTTGGCGACTACGTTTTGCCCAGCGTAGAGACATTTCCATTGATTTTTTAACATAGTCCCACTCGGCAGGAAACGGCGCACATTCATCAAAAATCATGACGATATCAGAACCAAGATCATATTGAATTTCCATTGAAATTTCAGGCGATAAGAAGATTGAATCACCATTAATTGGGTTGCGGAAATAGACCCCTTCTTCTTTAATTTTGCGAATATCACCAAGGCTAAACACTTGGAATCCGCCCGAATCGGTTAAAATTGGACCATGCCACTGCATAAAATCATGCAAGTCACCATGTTTACGCATAATCTCTTGTCCGGGTCTTAGCCATAAATGGAAAGTATTACCCAGTAGGATTTGTGCGCCGGTTGCAGCAACTTCTTCAGGCGTCATCCCTTTAACGGTGCCATAGGTACCAACAGGCATAAATGCGGGTGTTTCAACAGTATATTCGACGCCACGGCGATCGAACTTCATTCGTCCACGGCGAGCTAAGCCGTCAGTATTATCGAGTTCAAATTTCATTTTTTTGTGTTAACCTCTTGCGACCAAATAAACAGTTTGGCGCTAATTATTGATATAATACGTTATCGTATTATTTTGCGGTGCGTAGTTTATCGTGCTTAGGTTGAATAAACAATATTTGAAAGGAATTAGACACTTTTGAAACCAATAATTTTACTATTTTTATCTTTATTGACGTTTTTTCTGTTTGGGTGCCAAACTGATCAAACTAAATTGCCTAAGATTATTACTGCCGAACAAATTAAGGCATTATCTGAAAATGATATGTTTGCGATAACTACACTCGCGTGTATTGAGATAGATGACCGCGCTATTATAGCGGCAGATAATCACAAGTTAACTAAACGATTAAACGCTGTGGCTAAGACCTTACCGCAAAAAGCCAACAATATTGCATTAAATTACAAGGTTTATATCGACACTCAGCCCAATGCATGGTCAACGGCTAATGGTTGCATCCGGGTGAACAGCGGTTTAATGAAATTGTTAGATGATAACGAGTTGCAGGCTGTTTTGGCGCATGAACAAGCGCATGTTGCCCTTAAGCATACCATTAGTTTAATTCGTCAGGCGCCCTATATTGAGTTTACTCATAAAGCCAATGAGCTGGTCATTCTCACAAAAGAAGAGACGGCTCAACAGCACGAGATCGAAGCGGATAATTATGCTTTACAGCTATTAATAAATGAAAATATAGATCCGCAAGGTTTAGTGAATATGCTTTTAAAGATCCCGTTTCATTCAGTAACCGGATCAACGACTCATCCTTCAAGATCAAAACGGATAAGTAATATTGTCAATAAGTTAAACGCTAAATAAGCTGATAGAAAAGTTATCTAAATAGCCAACGTGTCTTATTCGAATTGAGACTATTGGCTATTTATTTAGTGCTGCGCATTACGATTTATTGTTGCTTGCATGGATGAACATAGCATCGCCATAACTAAAGAAACGGTACTGCTGGTCAACGGCGTGTTGATAGGCGTGCATGGTATTTTGGTATCCGGCAAATGCTGAAACAAGCATAATTAAAGTCGATTCGGGTAGATGAAAGTTAGTAATAAGTGAATCGATGACATTAAACTTATAGCCCGGATAAATAAAGATTTGGGTGTCAGCAAAAAATGGGGCGATTTGACCGGTTTTTAGCGCTGCGCTTTCTAAGGCTCGAACAGATGTTGTACCGACTGCAATCACTTTATTGCCTCTTGCTTTACAAGCCAATACCGCATTAACAACCGATTCAGGCACTTCGGCATACTCTGAATGCATAACATGAGTTTCAATATTTTCAACTCTTACCGGTTGGAAGGTGCCGGCACCGACATGTAAAGTGACAAATTGCATCTCTACGCCTTTTTGCTTTAACTTTTCAAGCAATGGCTCATCAAAGTGCAGTCCAGCGGTTGGTGCTGCAACGGCTCCGGGCACTTTGTTGTAAACCGTTTGATAAACTGTGCGATCTTGTTCTTCATCAGGACGATCAATATACGGCGGTAATGGAATATGTCCAATTTTGTTTAAAATTGATAGAACATCATCAGGAAATTGCAATTCAAATAGAGCATCATGTCTTGCAAGCATGGTGACGCTGACAGATTCATCTTCCCCTAGGATTAATTGTGCTCCCGCTTTAGGCGATTTTGATGCTTTAACATGGGCGAGCGCACGGTTATCATCTAAAATTCTTTCTATCAATATTTCGATTTTTCCGCCAGATGCCTTTTTGCCATATATGCGTGCAGGAATCACTTTTGTGTTATTAAAAATAAGTAAATCACCGGCATTAATCATATCCGTGATATCCGTAAATACCTTATCTTCAATTTGACCAGTATAACTATCAAGCGATAAAAGGCGACACGCACTTCTGGTTGTTGCAGGGTGCTTGGCAATCAGCTCTTTGGGCAGGGTGAAATCAAAATCGGATAGTTGCATTGTCGGTACCTCAAAAAAAGAGGCATTAGTCTAAATCTCAAATTGTGACTATTCAAGTAATTATTTGTTGATTATTATGACAATTACGTTAAAATTCTGCAAATCTAACTTAAAGTTAGACAAATGTAATTTACAACAATATAAGGATAAGGTTATGAAAACACATCAAAAAACATTGCTTGTAGCACTTCCTTTAGTAGCAGCAATGTCACTAGTTGGCTGTAAGTCTATGAGTGCTGACAGTATCGCTAGTCTCGGCATGAAAGGTTTAAGCGCAGCAACACTTAGTGATGATGATGTCAGAACATTGAGCCAAAAAGGTTGCGCCCAAATGGATGCGAAAGCTAAAATCGCACCAGCTAAAAGCGCTTATACCAAACGTTTAAATAAAATTGTTAAAGCACTAGGTAACAACGTAAACGGTACGCCAATCAACTATAAAGTTTATATCACTAAAGATGTAAATGCATGGGCAATGGCTAACGGTTGTGTGCGTGTATACAGTGGTTTAATGGATAAAATGACTGATAACGAAATTCAAGGCGTATTAGGTCACGAATTAGGTCACGTTGCTTTAGGTCATAGTAAAAAAGCATTACAAGTTGCTTATGCAACAGAAATTGCTCTTGAAGCAGCATCATCTTCAGGAAATTCAACTGTAGCAGCAATCTCTCAATCAGAAATTGGTGCTTTAGCTGCAGCTGTAGTTAATTCACAATTCTCACAAAAACAAGAGAAAGATGCTGATAATTTTTCATTTGATTATTTAACTGAAAGAAAAATTAACCCAATTGGTCTAGCAACTGCGTTTGAAAAATTAGGTGGTGGTAACGCTTCGATTTTAAGTACCCATCCGTCTAATCAAGATCGTATTGATAACATCCGTAATAGAATTGCTAAATCGAAAAAATAATTCTTTTTTAGGAATGTATAAAAGCGCCATATTTGGCGCTTTTTTGTAAAGAAGATACAGATATCGTTTTATAAATTATAATTTAGTCAAGTAAATATCCCCAGCATTAGGCGGGGGGAACTCATAGCAACCTTTTTATTGTTTATAGCGAGATAAAAAGTTACCAAAGCGGTTAATGGCATCTTCAAGATCACCGGTATGTGGCAGTGCAACAATTCTTACATGATCGGGTTTGTGCCAATTAAAGCCACTGCCTTGCACTAACAATACTTTTTCTTGTAATAAAAAGTCTAATACTAATTTTTGGTCATTGTGAATATTAAACTTTTGTTGATCCAGCTTTGGAAACAGGTATAACGCGCCTTGTGGTCTGGTGCATGAAACGCCCGGAATCTCATTTAACAACCGCCAAGCTAACATACATTGATCATATAAACGGCCACCCGGCACGATAAATTCATTTATACTTTGATACCCACCCAGTGCACCTTGAATAGCATGCTGTAATGGCACATTGGCGCATAAACGCATCGAGGCGAGCATATTTAACCCTTCAATATAGCCTTTTACATGCTGTTTAGGTCCACAAAGTGCCATCCAACCTTGTCTGAAGCCTGCTACTCGATAGGTTTTTGATAAGCCGCTCATGGTAACAACAAATAAGTCAGGAGCAAGGGCCGCAATCGAATGATGAACGGCATCATCGTATAAAATCTTATCGTAAATCTCGTCTGCAAAAATAAGCAAATTATGTTGGCGAGCAATTTCGGCAATCTCAAGTAACACTTCTTTGCTATAAACTGCGCCGGTTGGATTATTAGGATTAATGATCACAATCCCTTTGGTTTTGGGGGTGATTTTTCGTTTTATATCCTCTAAATCCGGTGACCAGTTGGCCTCTTCGTCACATAAATAGTGAACGGCATTGCCACCGGATAAACTAATTGCCGCTGTCCATAATGGGTAATCAGGCATAGGCACTAAAACTTCATCTCCGCTATTAAGTAGTGCTTGCATTGATTGCACAATCAGTTCCGACACACCATTGCCGATATAGATATCTTCAATATCTAAATTGGTAATTCCTCTGGCTTGATAGTGTTGCATAATGGCTTTACGCGCTGAGTAAAGCCCTTTTGAATCGCAATATCCTTGCGCAGAAGGTAAATTACGAATGACATCAACCAATAATTCATCAGGGGCGGCAAAACCAAAAGGGGCGGGATTTCCAATATTGAGTTTAAGGATAGTTTGACCTTCTTCTTCAAGTCGTTTTGCATGATCTAAGATAGGTCCACGAATGTCGTAACAGACATGATCCAATTTATTGGATTTTTGGAAATTTATCATAACTTCGCCCTTTCAGTTTATTCTAATGATATTTTTATTTTTGTTGAAAAAAACAATCTACTCCTATTTCGATAATTTTTGAAGATGTTATTATAACCAACTCGATAAATATCTTTTAATTGTGTGAATTTTGTGCGGAGTATGTGATGAAAACGATTTTAACTGTCATTGGAAAAGACCAAACCGGAATAATTGCGGGAATTAGTCAAAAACTGTTTGAATTAGATATCAATATCTTAGATGTGAGCCAAACGATTATGGATGAATATTTTACCATGATTATGTTGCTTGATTTATCCAAAATAAAAGTCTCGTTTGATGAAGTTAAAACTTCGTTAACGCAAACAGGCGACAGACTCAAGGTAAAAGTAAATATTCAGCGAGAAGAGATTTTCGATGCTATGCATCGTTTGTAATTTCAATTCTAATTCTACATTTCTTACTTAAGGATAGGACTAATGGAAACAAAACAGATCCTCGAAACAATTAAAATGATTGAGGAAGAAAAACTTGATATCCGCACAATAACCATGGGTATTTCTCTCCTTGATTGTATCGATAGTAATGGTGAGAAAGCTCGCCAAAAAATTTATGACAAAATAACGACATTAGCTAAAGATCTTGTCAAAGTTGGGGATCAAATCACTTCCGAATTTGGCATCCCTATTATCAATAAACGTATTTCCGTCACGCCAATGTCATTAATTGCCGGCGCCAGTGATGATAAAGATTATGTTGCCTTTGCTAAAACCCTTGATAGTGCAGCTAAAGCCGTTGGCGTTAATTTTATTGGTGGGTTTTCTGCCTTAGTACAAAAGGGCTATCACAAAGGGGATGAGATTTTAATTAAATCCATTCCGCAAGCGCTGGCTCAAACTGAGCGGGTGTGTGCATCGGTCAATGTTGGCTCAACTCAAACCGGTATCAATATGGATGCGGTTAAGCAAATGGGGCAAATTATCAAACAAGCGGCGGAATTAACCGCTGATAATAGCAGTATGGCATGTGCAAAATTAGTTGTATTTGCCAATGCCGTTGAAGACAACCCTTTTATGGCTGGCGCATTTCATGGTGTTGGTGAAGCCGATTGTGTGATCAATGTCGGCGTTAGTGGACCGGGCGTTGTTAAACGTGCGCTTGAGAAAGTAAAAGGTCAACCTTTTGATGTGGTTGCCGAAACGATTAAAAAAACTGCTTTTAAAATTACCCGTATGGGGCAATTAGTTGGAAAAGAAGCATCAGAGCGCTTAGGTGTGAAATTTGGTATCGTAGATTTATCGCTCGCACCGACGCCGGCGATTGGTGATTCGGTTGCGCATATTTTAGAAGAAATGGGACTGGAAGTTGTCGGCACACATGGCACAACGGCAGCTTTGGCGATGTTAAATGATGCCGTTAAAAAAGGCGGCGTAATGGCGTGTGGTCATGTCGGTGGTTTAAGTGGCGCCTTTATACCCGTTTCAGAAGATGCCGGCATGATTGATGCGGTTAATTGCGGGGCACTTAATCTGGAAAAACTCGAAGCCATGACCTGTGTGTGTTCAGTTGGTCTTGATATGATAGCTATACCGGGTGATACCTCCGCTGAAACGATTTCTGCTATTATTGCTGATGAAGCGGCAATCGGTGTCATTAACCACAAAACCACTGCCGTGCGGATTATTCCGGCTGCGGGATTAAAGGTGGGTGATAATATTGAGTTTGGTGGATTACTCGGTCATGCTCCTGTGATGCCGGTGAGTAAATTCAGTTCATTTGATTTCATTCATCGTGGCGGACGAATTCCGGCACCAATTCACTCTTTCAAAAATTAAATAACCTTCAATACTTATTGTGATTCTGTCTATTAAATTGCTAATAGCAGAATCACAATTGTCTAACTATCTAACTATCTAACTATCTAACTATCTAACTATCTAACTATCTAACTATCTAACTATCTAACTATCTAACTATCTAACTTGGTATAACTATTCTCAGATATTTCTCGCATTTTTTTAGCGATAACTTTTATCCCTATGATGTGCAATTTTATGGATATTTTTTGGTATCAAATCCAATAGTCTGCGCTGTTTTAATTTCCTAAAATCAATGACATCAAATAATTACTGTATGAGTTAGTCATCAAAATCAGCCCGATTTAAAAATGACTAACGACATAATGATGGAGGATGAAATGGAAAATGAATCTAATAACCAGCTGTTTTGTAACGATCTGATTGTGTTAGATAGAGACTTCCAAAATTCAAATCAATTTTTTGATTTTACTTTTTCAATTCTACAACGTGGTGGTTATGTTAATCCAACATTCTTAGAAGCGATTAAACACCGAGAGTCTTTATTTCCGACCGCTTTACCGACCAAACCTTATGTGGTGGCAATGCCACATACTGATATCGAACATGTTATTAGACCATTCATTTTCTTTACTCGAGTGAAAGGAACAATCCCTTGGTGTGAAATGGCAAATAATGATCATGTTTTAGATGCTAATTTTATCTTTCTATTGGGATTTAACCAAAAAGATGGACATATTGATTTATTACAAAAATTGATGTCCTGCTTGGTAAATTCATGTTTTTTAGAGGCGCTATATCAGGCAAAAACAGAACATGAAGTTTTTAACTTATTGACGTCAAATATCCAGTTATAAGGAGGCATTATGAAAAAGGTTATTGTTGCATGTGGGAGTGGAGTGGCCACATCACAAACGGTTGCAAGTAAGGTGACACGCTTATTAAAAGAGAGAAATCTTAATGATATTAAAGTGGAAGTTGTCGATCTTAAGTCGGTAGATTCTCACATTAAAAACAGTGCGGCATACATTGCCATTACCAAAATTGAGAAAACATATCCTATCCCGGTTATTAATGGCATTGCTTTTTTAACCGGAATAAATATGGATGCAGAACTACAAAAAATTATCGATGCCTGCAAATAGGAGTGTAATTATGGACTTTCTTGGAACAGTTATAAATTATATTTTGAATTTAGGTGCACCGGTATTTGTGCCTATCATAATGCTCATTGCGGGCTTAATTGTACGTATGAAATTTCGAGACGGGGCATCGGCTGCCATTACGCTAGGTGTTGCGTTTGTTGGAATGAGTATGCTGATTGGTTTTATGGTTGGCGCAATAGGCGCTGCTGCACAAACCATGATGGAGCGAACCGGTATTGAGCTTAGTATTGTTGACGGTGGTTGGACAACAATGGCAAATGTTTCGTGGGCTTGGCCATATGCTTTTTTAATGTTTCCACTGCAAGTAGGCGTCAATATCTTAATGCTGGTATTGAAAAAGACCGATACGTTTAATGCTGATTTATGGAATGTATGGGGTAAAATTTTTACTGCCTTTATTGTTGTTGCCGTAGCAACGCCACTTGTGGGCGGAATAATTGCGCTGATATTGGCTTTTGTTGTTGCAACGTTGCAAATTATTTTAGAACTCAATTCCGGTGATATTAATCAGCATCGAATCGAAAAGTTAACCGGTATTCCGGGCGTAACTTGTACGCACCGAATGCTATTTTTCAGTGCTATTTATTATCCTTTTGATCTTCTACTACGCAAAATCCCCGCTTTGAATAAGCCAATGGATGCAGCAACCTTGCGTTCTAAACTAGGGGTATTTGCTGAAAATCACGTAATCGGATTTTTATTAGGTGTCATTTTTGGGATTATTGCTGGTTATGATGTGGCGGCCATTTTAATGCTAGGAGTACAAGCGGCGACCGCTTTAATGCTGTTCCCGATGATCTCAAAATTATTTATGCAGGCGCTATCCCCGATATCCGAAGCGATCAGCGATTATATGAATAAACGCTTTGCCGGTCGTAAACTGTTTGTTGGTCTTGATTGGCCGTTTATGGGTGGAGCAAGTGAAATCTGGTTTACTTTAATTGTCGCCATTCCTATCACCTTAATTTGGGCAGTAATTTTACCCGGCAATAAAATCTTACCATTTGCCGGCATTATTAATATCGCACTGGTTGTGCCAGCTTATATTTTAACCAAAGGCAATACATTAAGAATGGTGATTTTAGCTATCATCGGTGTGCCATTTTTTCTGTTTGTCGGAACGCAATTTGCGCCAATTATTACCGATTTAGGCTTAGCCACTAAGGCGATTGATATTCCAAACAACCAACTTATTTCTAACAGCTCTATTGATGCACCTGTCTTTACTTATGCATTTTCATTTATATGGCAATGTTTACAAGGCTATTTTGTTCCATTGATATTGGCTATTTATTGGTGCACTGGCTATTTCTTTTATGCACGTGAACTGAAAAAAGAGGCACAACAAGATAGTGTTGATCTGAAAATAGATGAGTAAAACTGGACTATTTGTAAACAGGTAATTAGTACAAACTGATGGTAATGCTCGTTATCATCAGATAACGAGCAAGAGGCTAATAATTATATGGTTGTTGATAAAAGAATTCATGCTGTTTTAAATGCATTAATTCAAAATCCAAGTGTCAGTGGCGTAGAGCTGCAAAATAAATTTGGGTTAACCCGTAAACAGCTTAGTTATACCTTAAAAAAGATTAATGATTTTCTTGAATCATCAAATCTTGAATTAATTAAACGATTTAAAACCGGAAAATTTAGCATTCCTAAAGTCGTGATTGAAACCTTTAGAGACGAACCCGTCTCGCTTTCTATTGGTCGATATATCTATTCAGAAGATGAAAGAGTGCATCTACTGCTATTTTTTTTATTAACCAGAACTGAGCGCTTGTCATTAATTCATCTCTCCTCAGCGCTGACCGTTAGCCAAAATACGGTGATTAATGACATTAAAAAAGTGCAAACCCTGCTCGATCAATATCATATGCAGGTAACTTATGATCGTGAAAATGGTTATCGCATTGTTGGCACAGAAATTAATAAGCGCTATTTATTATTAAAGTTAATTCATCGCATCATTAATATGCCAATAGCCGATAAAATTTTTCGGCACAATAAGATTATTACTCAAGGCCGATTAGAACAAGTCGGACAAGTGTTTAGTGAAATTGAACGAAAATTAAAAATTGTTTTTACCGATGAACAACTGCAAGAATTAACCTATTTTATTGGTTTTATGCTACACCGAATTGAAACCAACAAAAAAATAGAGTTATTGCCGGAAAACTATACCGATGTAGCAAACAGTCGTGATTTTCAATTAATGAAAAAATTAATTGAACGCTTTGGCATTACCGATCTGAATGAGCAGATTTTTTTAACGGTATTGGTACAAAGTTCCAATATCCAAACATTATCAGACAAATATTTTCATCTCGATGCCGTGTTATTAGAGAGTGCAGTTGAAGTTATCGATAATTTTGAACAGATCAGCTGTATTACCTTTCAGGACAAAAGTGAATTAATTGAACGTATTTATCAACACTGGAAACCGGCCTATTATCGCATCCGTTACCATATTACCAACATCAACAGTGTTTACGATATTGTTTTGCAAGAGTTCGGGCATTTACATGAAATGGTACGTAAAGCCATAGCGCCGTTTGAAAAGATACTGCATTGTAATATGCCGGATGAGGAAGTGGCGTTTATTACCGTTTTATTAGGCGGCTGGTTAACACGAGAAGGGCTAATTAACCAAATTAAAACAAAGAAAATTGCCATAGTTGTTTGTGAAAATAGCGCCACAGTCTCTACTTACTTATATTTGACTTTACAGGTGTTGCTTCCGGAACTTCACTTTTCTGATGCCATGTCTAAACGAGAGTTTGAAAAGTATAAACACTATTATGACATTGTTTTTTCAACCTCACATTTATCCACCGATAAACTGCTCTTTATTGTTAACCCTTCGTTGAATAATTTGCATAAAAATGCATTACGTAACCAAGTTATTGGCACATTACAAGGGATTGACCCAAGCATTATCCAAGTTGAAGAACTGATGTTAATTGTTGAAAAGTTCACCCATATAAAAGACAGAAAGGCGCTACAAAAAGAGCTTACCGCCTACCTGTATAATGATGAACTCAATGACAATCCGCTACGAATCAACCAACAAGAGATCCCTTCGTTGGCGGATTTAATGCAAAAAGAGCATATCTACCTTGCCCAAACAGCCGATATTTCATGGCAACAGGCACTGGAATTAGCGGCTAAACCACTATTAAACGGGCAATTTGTTGAACGTTATTATCTGGAACGAATGATCAATAAAATCCAATTTGAACAGCCCTACATTATGCTGGTTGAAGGGTTAATTATTGCGCATGCCGGTATTGATGATGGTGTCAATCAAGTTGCCATGTCGCTACTTAGGTTACCCGACAAAATCGATATTGGTGGCTATATGCAAGCCGATTTAATTGTAGTGCTAGCGACCAACAATCCACAAAAACATCTTAAAGCATTGGCGCAATTAAATGAGCTATTAGAACTTCATGACGGTTCAACCCATTTACGCCAAGCCAAAAATAATCAAGAAATTTGGGAATTATTTGCCCGCTATCAATGAATATTTTGCCTAAAAAGGAGTGTTAAAATGTTAGAGATTCAAAAACAATATGTTGTCGATATGGCTAAGAAATCCAGTGAATGGGGACTTTGTAAACATAAAGCAGGTAATTCAAGTGTTCGGGACAAACAGACCGGCTATGTGCTAGTTACCCCAACAACCATTGATAAACAACTATTAACCGCACGTGATATTGTGGTTATGGATCTAGATGCTAATGTGATTGAAGCGCAATCCGGATTAAGACCGACTAGTGAATGTTTGATGCATTTGGAAATTTATAAGGCTCGTCCGGATGTGTTTGCCGTTTCACACACCCACTCAATTTTTGCAACGTCATTTGCGGTATTAGCAAAGCCCATTCCGGCAGTTGTTTATGAGTGTGCTATTTTGAATTTAAAAGACGGCGTGATTCCGGTTGCGCCATATGGTCGCCCTGGTACGCCGGAACTGTCAACTAGTGTCATTGAGCCAATTAAGCGAGCCGATGCCATTTTAATGGAAAAACATGGCGCCATTGCGGTGGATAAAGATCCCTATGAAGCGGTATTAAAAGCGGCTTACATTGAAGAAATGGCAGAGATTTATTATCACGCATTGTTGATTAATGGTGGTAAAGATCCGGGTGGATTCCCGCCACAAGAGTTACAAAGTTGGGCATATCCTTCCCAAATAAAATTTAAACAATAGGGTAGGTGGATAATGAAAGAGAGGAAAAGTCACGCTTAAATGACAGAAACAAACAAGTTAATAAATCCGCCAACACTGTTAGCGGATTTATTTTTTTAAGACATCTGAATATATTCATTCATATATTTTAAAATATAAGCCATTGAAACAGCGCCCGGATCCATATGACCAATAGCACGTTCACCTAAGTTTTTAGCTCGACCAAATACCGCTATCATCTGTTTGGTTTGCTCTGCGCCTTCCATTGCTGATTGGGCAATTTTAGGTAACGCCTCTTTCAAGGGTAATTGGCATAATTCATTTGCGCTGGTTGCCGCAGCTGCTAAAGCATCAACCATGGTCTTATCACCCGGTTTAGCATTGCCTCGTTGATAGACAGCTTGCCAACCTTGATTAAGTAGTATTGCTAATGTGCTGGTATTAAATTCTGCCTCACCAGTAATACTTTTACCGCCAGCTCTAAATAAAGTGCCAAATATTGCGCCGGAAGCCCCGCCCATACTGGTCATCAATTTTGTACCAACTTGATTGAAAAAATCACCAATATCGTTTGGCTTAAACTGATCATCTTGTAACAGTACTATTAATGTCGCAAATCCTCGCTTCATACCAATACCATGATCGCCGTCGCCAACAATTTGATCTAAAGCGGTTAATGTTGGTTCACTTTCCACCATTTTTTCGGCGACAAATAACATCATTTTACGTAGTTGTGACAAGTTCATTCTATTTTCTCCATCCTAAGGTTTGGCAAGGTAGGTCATAAAGGTGTTGTAACTGCTGATCTAATTTCATTAAGGTGATCGAAAAGCCGGACATTTCCAATGAGGTACAAAAATGGCCAATGGCAATATCATGGCTGATTATGCCTCGTGAATCGAGTTCAATACCGACTTTTCTGGCAATGATTAAAAGTTCGGTATTACTCATCGCACCTAAGTTATTAATCAGTACGCATACCCGATCGGCACGCACAAAAGGTAGATCGTCACACAATCTATCTATCATCTCTTTAACCACATCGTCGGTGGAGGTCATTGTTTGACGGCGTAAACCGGCTTCACCATGAATACCGATACCAATTTCAATTTCGTTATCTGCCAGTTCAAAGTTAAAGTTATTCGACTGAGGCAAAGCGCAACCATTGAGCGCTACACCGATAGTGCGTACGTTATTATTGGCTTTTGCTACGACTTGATAAAGCTGGTCAAGATCATATTTTTCCAATTGCGCTGCTGCGCCGGCTATTTTATAAAGAAACATAATACCGGCAACGCCCCGACGATCTGAGATTTTAGAAAGCGGAGCAGAAGCAATATCATCGGTTGCGCGAATGGTTTTGGTGGTAACATTTTCTTCGGCTAAAATTTCGGCAGCAATATCAAAATTCATCCCGTCCCCGGAATAGTTACCATATAAAAATAGTGCGCCATGACCTTGATGTGTGGCTTTGGTCACTTCGATTATTTGATCAGGTGAGGGTGAGGTAAACACTTCGCCAAGTGCACAGCCGTCAATGCTACCTTCACCGATAAAGCCGGCAAAAGTTGGCTCGTGACCGCTACCGCCACCGGAAATAACCACAACTTGATCATCTGTGATGTGATTGCCATAAACGGCAAAGTAGTTTGGAATTGCAGTGAGTTTGCCATTATATCCATATACTAAGCCTTGCATCACTTCTTGCCTGACATTGTTAGGATCGTTGAGTAATTTTTTAGGTTTGCGCATTTGCTTTTCCTCTTTTTTAAGCATAATTAACCAGCGATATTTTAGGAAAAACAAATAATTGAAACGAATACAATTAATGACAAATAATATCCCACTGATTGCGCATCATCGGGATGTACATTTAAAGTGCCTTGCAAAGCATATATTGCAACTTGAGTCCTTGAAAACGAATATATCGACATTATTTATGTATAAATTAGTTAGCAAAGCAAATTATCTTTATTATTGGTAAACAAGTTTTTGGAGTGTTGGGTGTTTAACGATAAGCACCTTCGATAATCAATTATGAAATCAGAATCCTACTTTCAACGTTTTAGCGGTATTGCAAGACTTTATGGTGAAGCGGCATTAACGCAATTTTCACAAGCTCATATTTGTGTCATTGGTATTGGTGGTGTTGGGTCATGGGTGGCCGAATCCCTTGCGCGTAGTGGTATTGGGCAAATTACCTTAATTGATATGGATGATGTGTGTATCACCAATACTAATCGGCAAATTCATGCGTTAAATACCAATATTGGTAAAGCTAAAACTGTTGTTATGGCTGAACGAATTTTACAGATCAATCCACAATGCATCGTCAATGTCATCGATGATTTTATCAGTCCGGATAATGTTGCAAACTATTTAGGGTCGAAACAAAACCCTCGCTTCAACTTTATTATTGATGCCATTGATAGCGTGCGTGATAAAGCTGCGCTTTTAGCACACTGCAAGCGAAATAAATTAAAAGTTATCACCATTGGTGGCGCTGGCGGGCAAAAAGATCCGACCAAAATTAAAATTGCTGATTTAGCCAAAACTGTTCAAGACCCGTTAGCGGCTAAATTGCGTGAGCGCTTAAAAAATGATTATAAACTCAATAAAGATAGCAAAGGTAAGTATGCCATTGCGTGCGTCTTTTCGACTGAGCAGTTAACTTATCCAGCTCAAAATGGTCAGGTTTGTTCCACTAAAAGCCAAGCTGAAGGTAGCAAAAAAATGGATTGTCAGTCCGGATTTGGCGCTATTACTACCGTGACAGCGACTTTTGGTTTTGTGGCAGTAAGTTATGTATTAGATAAGTTAAGCAAGCCTAAGTCATCTTAGTTTGCATAATGTGAGTGGCGTTTTTTTGATAGTGGTTAGCCGGTGTTGCGTGAAAACGATAAGTCCATGATTAATATAATTAGTATTTGAATATCGTCGGTATAAAGTGTCGGTTTATTTTCTCGATATGGTTACTTAATAATAGCTATGATTTTTCGGCTAAAAACATTCGTTTTTTGTGCATTATCTTATTGTATAAAGTAATAAACTGATTTACGATAACGTCAATTTCGTTTTGTTGTTATGCTTAGGCATTAAATTCAAGGA
Source organism: Gilliamella sp. B3172 (assembly GCF_026536465.1). Classification (NCBI taxonomy): domain Bacteria; kingdom Pseudomonadati; phylum Pseudomonadota; class Gammaproteobacteria; order Orbales; family Orbaceae; genus Gilliamella; species Gilliamella sp. B3172. The sequence continues at coordinate 98,460 of NZ_JAFNOA010000011.1, forward strand.
AGACGCCAAACGATCCAGATTTATTTTTTTAATTTCAAGGAGAAATCTATGGCAGTAACCAACATGAATGAGTTAAATGAGTTAATGGTACGTGTGAAAAAAGCACAAGAAACTTATTCAACTTATACTCAAGAGCAAGTGGACAAAATCTTCGTCGCCGCAGCGACAGCCGCAGCCGCAGCTCGAATCCCTTTAGCCCAACAAGCAGTTGAAGAATCAGGCATGGGGATTGTAGAAGATAAAGTCATCAAAAACTTATTTGCTGCTGAGTACATTCTAAATAAATATCGACATGACAAGACTTGTGGTGTTGTGGCTGAAAATGAACCGTATGGAACAATCACTTTAGCCGAACCTTTAGGGATAATTTGTGGTATTGTACCAACGACTAACCCAACTTCAACGGCAATTTTTAAATCATTAATTAGTTTAAAAACCCGTAATGCAATTGTCTTTTCCCCTCACCCTCGCGCAAAAAAATCAACCATTGAAGCAGCTCGAATTGTATTAAATGCAGCAATTAAAGCTGGTGCGCCAAAAGATATTATCGGTTGGATTGATGAGCCTTCTATCGAATTATCTAATGCGCTTATGCATCATGACGATGTTGCAGCTATTTTGGCCACAGGTGGCCCGGGTATGGTTAAAGCTGCTTACAGTTCAGGAAAACCTGCTTTAGGTGTGGGTGCCGGTAATACACCAGTAATTATTGATGAAACTGCTGATTTAAAACGTGCGGTAGCGTCTGTATTAATGTCTAAAACATTTGATAACGGTATGATTTGTGCTTCTGAACAAGCAATCGTTGTTGTTGATTCAGTATATGATCAAGTCCGTGATTTATTAACTCAGTATGGTGCTTATGTTTTAAATGCTAAAGAAACAAAAGCGGTACAAGGTATTATCTTAAATGATAAAGGTGCATTAAATGCCAATATCGTTGGTCAGCCAGCAACAAAAATTGCTGAAATGGCTGGAATCAAAGTTCCTGCTGGCTCCAAAGTACTGGTTGGTGAAGTGAGTAAAGTTGATCTATCTGAACCATTTGCGCATGAAAAACTATCGCCAACGTTAGCAATGTTTAGAGCAAAAGACTTTACTGAAGCGGTTGAAAAGGCCGAAAAATTAGTTGAAATGGGTGGTATGGGTCACACCTCTGTGCTTTATACTGACCAAGACAGCAATCGTGATCGTGTTGCTTACTTCGGCAGCAAAATGAAAACATGTCGTATTTTGATCAATCAACCTGCGGCTCATGGTGGTATTGGTGATTTATATAACTTTGATTTAGCGCCATCTTTAACGCTAGGATGTGGTTCTTGGGGAGGTAACTCGGTATCTGAGAATGTCGGTCCGAAACACTTAATCAACAAGAAAACAATCGCTAAGAGAGCAGAAAACATGTTATGGCATAAATTACCAAGTTCTATCTATTTTAAACGTGGATCACTTCCAGTTGCTTTAAATGAAGTGATTGAGCAAGGTGCTAAACGCGTCTTTTTAGTCACTGATAAATTCTTATTTAACAATGGTTACTCTAAACAAATTACCGACCAACTTGAAGAACATGGTGTAATTTGTGAAACATTCTTTGATGTTGAAGCAGACCCAACGTTAAGTGTTGTGCGTAAAGGTACCGAATCAATGACTGCTTTCCAACCGGATACGGTTATCGCTTTAGGTGGTGGTTCGCCAATGGATGCAGCTAAAATTATGTGGGTACTTTATGAGCATCCGGAAACTAAATTTGATGAATTAGCATTGCGTTTTATGGATATTCGTAAACGTACTTGTCACTTCCCTAACATGGGTAAAAAAGCTAAATTAATCTGTGTGACAACGACATCCGGTACCGGCTCTGAAGTAACACCATTTGCGGTGGTAACCGACGATGCAACTGGTCAAAAATATCCATTAGCTGATTATGCTATTACGCCTAATATGGCAATTGTAGATGCTAATTTAGTGATGAATATGCCAAAATCGCTTTGTGCAGCAGGTGGTTATGACGCTGTTACCCATGCATTAGAAGCTTATGTATCAATCATGGCAAGCGAGTTTTCTGACGGTCAAGCGTTACAAGCATTAAGCTTATTAAAAGCCTATTTACCGGCGAGCTATCGAGATGGCGCTAAAAACCCTCTCGCTCGTGAAAAAGTCCATAGTGCAGCAACATTAGCGGGTGTAGCATTTGCTCAATCATTCTTAGGTGTATGTCACTCAATGGCGCATAAAATTGGTGCGGCTTTCCATATTCCGCATGGTGTGGCTAATGCAATGTTAATTAGTAACGTTGTTCGCTTTAATGCAACAGATAAACCGACTAAACAGGGTACCTTCAGCCAATATGGTTACCCACAAGCGGTTAGACGTTATGCCGAAATTGCTGATCATCTATGTTTAACTGCCGCAACGGATAACGACGAGAAGAAAGTTGAAAAATTAATTGGTTGGTTAGATCAACTTAGAAAAGATCTTGAAATTCCATTCTCTATTAAAGAGTTTGGTATTGATGAGAAAGCTTTCTTAGCACAAGTAGACCAACTTGCAGTTGATGCTTTCGATGACCAATGTACTGGGGCAAATCCTCGTTATCCATTAATTGCAGAGTTAAAACAAATTCTTCTCGATACTTATTATGGCCGTGCTTATAAAGACCATGGTGATATCAGTGAAGATGTTGCTATTCACACTGCGGCTAAAGGTGTAGCGGCACCGAAGAAAAAAGCCACTAAGAACAAATAATCTAAAATTATTAATGTGATTAAATAAAAACCTGAAATAGTCTATATTTCAGGTTTTTTTTATATTTTTGATTTTTTTTTAATCAAACAAAATAAAATTTGTTTTTTTTGCTTGCAAGCTTAAATGTTCTAGTACATAATGCGCAGCACTTAGGCCGGCTTAGCTCAGTAGGTAGAGCAACTGACTTGTAATCAGTAGGTCGCCAGTTCGATTCCGGCAGCCGGCACCATTTTCCTAAGTAGACAAATTTAAAAAAGATTCGGGGTGGGGTTCCCGAGCGGCCAAAGGGAGCAGACTGTAAATCTGCCGTGTCACACTTCGAAGGTTCGAATCCTTCCCCCACCACCATCATCTAACATTAGCAATTGCTAATTGAAGCATTTAGGTAGCCGAGTTTGAACATGCGGGCATCGTATAATGGCTATTACCTCAGCCTTCCAAGCTGATGATGCGGGTTCGATTCCCGCTGCCCGCTCCAATTGCTGATATAGCTCAGTTGGTAGAGCGCACCCTTGGTAAGGGTGAGGTCGGCAGTTCAAATCTGCCTATCAGCACCATTCTTGTTAATCTCCTAAACTTCTAAAAATATCGAATTTGGCTGCTTTAAAGCTTGTCACTCGATAGCTTTATCTGTTATCATTCAGAGCTAATTTTAAGTTAGTATTATATTGATATTAAATATAATACTTGGTTAATGTGGTGAATTGCCACCGATTTGTATTACATTTGAGGGACTATCAATGTCTAAAGAAAAATTTGAACGTACAAAACCCCACGTTAACGTTGGTACAATCGGCCACGTTGACCACGGTAAAACAACTTTAA
>NZ_JAFNOA010000012.1:0-43478 GCF_026536465.1 Gilliamella sp. B3172
TTGCTGTCTCAAGGGCTGCGTATACTACGCTACACCTTTTTATTCGTCAAGATCTTTTTTTAAAAAATTTGATCTTGCTCACTAATCACTTTTCCCGTCTGCTTTCGCTGACGCCGTGTCAGTGGATGCGCATTATAGAGCCTTAGAAAAATCATGCAAGCGATTATTGCAAATTTATTTCCGATTGTGTTTTTTTTACACATGACGCTGTGAAAATAAACTAATCCTATACAAATTTTACAAACTTTCTTTATTTATTAGTGATCATATAATTATAGTTTTCTATTTCCGTCTAACTCTTTAACTGGGGTTTTTTATATGCCTTTTACTTTTGCACATCCAGCAATTGTTTTTCCTTTTTACAAAAAGCCTAAATTTTTTTCTATGACAACTTTAATTATAGGTAGTATGTCACCTGGCTTTGAATATTTTTCTTAGGATGAAAATAAAAAGTGATATGAGCCACACCTTAATTAGGCATCTTTTATTTTGATCTACCCATAACATTAATTATTGCTTTATAAACGATTTGCTCATTACCTAAATTTTAATTGGAGTGAATATTGCTACCATCACTGGTTTATTGTCATAACTTCTGCATTAATTGGCGCACTGTCTCATTTAGGTTGGGATAGTTTTACTCACTTGACTGGCTTTTTTGTACAACACCTGCCTTTTTTACAACAGACACTATCATTAAAAAATACAAATATTCCTACCTACCAATTACTCCAACATGGAAGTATTTTGGTAGGATTGAGTTTAATATGCTTCTTTATTCTCAGATTACCGATCTTGGTTGATAAGACAAATAAAATGAGCTTTCTATATTGGGGGTTAGTATTTTTGATTTTTTTAAGTTGTTTTTCTCTTTTTTCACCAATACTATTCATACCTTTGGTCAAAGTATGGTGAACTTTATTAATGCTCTATTTTCGGGGCTAATATTATCAGGGCTTATCGTGAGAATGATACGGCATTAATTTTAAATGCCGTATTAGGCTAGTATTATTAGAAAATTATGATTCAGCTTTTATTTTATTGGGTAGATCCGCCAAGCTATCAATTACCCAATCAGCTTGCGCTAACGCTTCTTCTGTAATGGCATCACCGGTTTTCACCAAAACTGTTTTTTTAACGCCTGCCTTTTTACCCGACAATAAATCCGATACTCGGTCACCCACCATATAAGAGTTAGCAATATCAATTTTTAACTCTTTCGCCGCTGTTTGGATCATACCCGGACTCGGTTTGCGACATTCACAATGATCAACTAAAGGATCGTGCGGGCAATAATAGATACCGTCTAAGTCGACACCTCGGTCTTGTAATGACCAATCCATCCACTCTGTTAAGGTATGAAATTGCTCTTCAGTAAATTTATTTCTTGCAATACCTGATTGGTTAGTGGTAATAACTAACAAAAAGCCCATTTTTTTGAGTTCTTGCATTGCTTCAATTACGCCATCAATAAAATGAAATTTATCAATAGTATGTACATAATTGTAATCGATATTAATCGTACCATCTCGATCTAAAAAAATAGCTGGTTTCATATTTATTTGTATTCCTTTGCTTACATATCGCTCAAATTTGCATAGCATATTATCGATTGACTTAGATGTCTAGACGTCTTAATATTCAATTATCCAAACTTTATCTTTATATATTATGATAAAACTACAAAATATTTCGAAAGTATTTGAACAGAATAAAACGGTAATTCATGCCTTAAAAAATATAACAATCCATGTTCCGCAAGGCAAGATTTATGGTGTTATTGGTAAATCCGGCGCCGGAAAGAGTACACTTATTCGCTGCGTTAATCTATTAGAAAAACCAACAAGTGGTAGAATTTTCTTTGATAATCAAGATATCACCGATTTATCTAACCGACAGCTAATTGAAGTACGTCGCAAAATCAGTATGATTTTTCAACATTTTAACCTTTTATCTTCTCGGACGGTATTTGATAATATCGCTTTTCCGCTTGAGTTAAATAAGACACCGAAAGCGAAGATTAAACAAAAAGTCAATGAACTAATAGCGTTAGTTGGTTTGACCGAAAAAGCAAATGTCTACCCGGCAAATTTATCCGGCGGACAAAAACAACGTGTAGCTATTGCAAGAGCATTGGCTAGTGACCCTAAAGTATTATTGTGTGATGAAGCCACCAGTGCGCTCGATCCTGAAACTACTCGTTCGATTTTGGCATTACTCAAAGACATTAATCAAAAATTGGGATTAACCATTTTATTAATTACCCATGAAATGGACGTGGTAAAACAGATTTGCGATCAAGTTGCTGTGATCAGTAATGGTGAATTAGTCGAGCAATCTTCAGTCGGTGAAATGTTTTCGCATGCTAAAACCGAAATTGCCCGACAATTTATTCAATCGACGTTACATTTGACCATACCAGATGATTACTTAATTCGCCTTACGCCAGAACATAAAGAAGGACTCAATCCGTTAGTACGTTTAGAATTTAGTGGCGTGTCGGTTGATTTACCTTTACTTTCGCAAATTGCCAAAGAATTTGATATTGATAGTAACATTATCAGTGCGCAAATGGATTATGCCGGTGGTGTCAAATTCGGGTTGATGCTAGCTGAAATGAAAGGCAAACCTAATAGTACGTTATCAGCAATACAATTTTTAGAAAAAAATAACACCAAAGTAGAGGTGCTGGGCTATGTTTAATTTTATTCCATCATTTAAACCATTTGAATCATTATTTCGATTTTTAGCCGGCTCCGACTTTTGGGCAAATTTTGTCGCATTTTGCTCATCATTTAATGGCTTTAATGAAGCGATGCTATTTAAAATGGCACAAGCCACTGATGAGACACTTTATATGGTCATTTTATCAGGCTTTTGGGGTACAGTGATTGGCTTACCAATAGGAATATTGCTTTACACCACTCGTAAAGGGCAAATTTTAGATTGTTATGCCGCCAATAGTGTTATTTCATTTATTACCAATATTTTTCGCTCTATTCCTTTTATTATATTAATTGTTTGGATAATACCTTTTACGACCTTTTTAATGGGAACTTTTATTGGGAAACAAGCAGCAGTAGTGCCATTAAGTATTGGCGTATCACCATTAATTGCTCGTATGATTGAAAATGCCTTGCTTGACGTACCCAAAGGACTTATTGAAGCCGCTCGTTCAATGGGCGCCACACCATTACAAATAATTTATAAGGTGCTATTACCCGAATCACTGCCGGTTATTGTTAATAGTATGACCATTACACTCATCACCTTGACTGGCTATATTGCGATGGCTGGTGCGGTCGGTGCTGGCGGTCTTGGACAACTGGCAATTCAATATGGTTACAACGGTTATAAGCCTGCTATAATGAATACGGTTTTGGTTATCTTAATCATTATTGTCTTTATTATTCAGTTTATTGGCAATAGTATTGTTAAACGTGTTACTCATCATTAATTTTGGAGAAAATTATGTCAATTAAACAGCTAGCACTAGTCACCACCTTGGTGAGTGCATTTTTTTTAACAGGTTGTGATAACAAACAATCAACAACCGAAAACAAACCAGCTGAACCAACCAAAGTAAGCTCACTTAAAGTTGGAGTGATTTCAGGGCCAGAACAGGAGGTGGCAGAAGTAGTTAAGAAGCAGGCTAAAGATCTTTATAATATTGATGTTGAGTTAGTTATTTTTAATGACTACGTTACACCAAATCAAGCTTTAAATGACGGTTTAATTGATGTTAATGCTTTCCAACATAAACCATATCTAGATGAGCAAATTAAAGAACGTGGATATAAACTTGCTGTTGTTGGTAACTCTTTTGTATATCCAATTGCAAGTTATACTCATAAACTTAAACCAATTGACGCTTCTGCCGAAACTGGCGAAGGGGTAAAAGTTAAATCACCTCGTGGTGAAACCTTTTTTATTCCAGCTAAGTCAACCATTGCTATTCCAAATGATCCAACAAACTTAGGTCGTGCATTACTATTATTGCAACACGAAGGGTTAATAACAGTTGATAAAGCAAAAGGGTTATTACCAACTGTACTTGATATTACCAGCAATCCTTATGACTATAAGATTGTTGAACTTGAAGCACCAATGCTACCTCGCTCTTTAGACGATGCTCAGGTAGATTTGGCAATCATTAATAATGCTTTTGCCGGACAAGCAAATTTAACGCCAAGCAAAGATGGGGTTTTTGTAGAAGATAAAGAGTCTCCATATGTGAACATTATCGTATCGCGTGAAGCTGATAAAGATAATGAAAACGTTAAAAACTTTGTTAAAGCTTATCAAACTGATGCCGTTGCTAAAAAAGCTGATGAAATCTTTAATGGCGGGGCAATTCGTGGTTGGTAATAATCCACTCACAAACAGCTATTGATCACTATTCCGCCGACTTTATGTCGGCGGTAAACATCTGAATTAAATTTATCTATCGAGTGATATAATAATTACCTTCAAATGGCTCAATACATCATAAAAGATAATGAATCGGCAAATTAACCCTATTGGCATAATACGTTCACCTTACAGCGAAAAATTTGCTGTACCAAGGCAACCTAATCTCGTTTCCGCAGGTCAAGGGGAGCTGCATTTATTAGCACCTTATAACGATCCTAATAGTGTGAAAGGTTTAGAGCAGTTTTCACATTTGTGGCTGTTATTTCTGTTCCACCACATCGAACCTGAAAAATGGCGCTTAACGGTGCGCCCTCCACGCTTAGGCGGTAATAAAACTTTAGGCGTATTTGCCACTCGTTCGCCATTTAGACCTAATCATATTGGTCTTTCTGCGGTAGAATTAAAAGATATTACCGTTGTTCAAAAACAAGTCATTTTAAAACTGGGCAGCCTTGATTTAGTCGACGGCACACCAATTATCGATATCAAACCTTATATCCCTTATTGTGATAGTTATCCACAAGCCAAAGGTAGCTATGCCCAGACAGTGCCCGAAACCGTATTAACCGTTACATTTTCACCGTTTGTACAGCAATTTTTAGAGCGACAAAAACAAGATTATCCTCAGTTGGCAACGTTAATCTCTCAAGTAATATCACAAGACCCAAGACCTGCTTATAAGCGCAAAGATAAAACGGAACAAGAGTTTGGCTTGACTTTATATCATTTTAATATCAAAGGAAGAATTATTAATCAACACGCGATAGTTGACCAAATAACGATAATAGATTGAAGAGTTGTATAAAAAGCTAACTAATTAAATGGCTGACTTTTGTAAAGAGGATTTACAAAATTGTTATCGATTGTATATAAAATTAATTGAAAATTTAAGTCATTCTGGTAAATTACGTATGGGTTTAATTCCCTATATTTCACTTTACCACTAAAATTCTTCACGATCTTAGTGGTATTTTTATATGTAGATTAGTGATAATTCAAATTCTGTTTTCTTCTCATCTCAGCAATATCAATTGCATCAATCAGATAATGTTTGCCACAATAATCACAATGAATATCGATTTTACCGCCCTCTTCTTTTAAAATTTCATCAACTTCATGAGCGGGTAGCGTCATTAAACTATCTTCACAACGCTCGCGCGAACAGCTACATTTGAAAATAATAGGATGCGCTTCAAACAGTCGAACTTCTTCTTGATTATAAAGGCGATATAAAATCTCGTCAGTTGAAAGTTGGAATAGTTCGTCACGTGTGATCGTTTCAGTTAACGCACAAAGGTGCTCGAAAGATTCGTCAGTACCTTCGTTTGCCGGAAGTACCTGTAATAAAATGCCGGCCGCCATTGGCTTATTATTACATACCCCAGTTTTGACAAACAATCGGGTAGGTAACTGTTCGGATTGCATAAAATAATTTTCAATACAACCAATTAAGGTATCTTTTTCAAGCCCAACAATACCTTGATAACGCTCGCCATTTTTAGGCGTAATAGTAATGACAATATAACCATTACCAACCATATCTTTAAGCGTTGCATTATCAGAAATATCACCGTTAACCCGTGCTACGCCACGTAATTGCTGTTGATGATTACCATTTACAACCGCTAGTGATAATGGGCCATCACCTTGCAACTGCACAGCGATATCCCCTTCAAATTTTAAAGTCGCAGTTAATAAACTGGTTGCAACCAATAACTCACCCAGTAAATTTTGTACTGCTACAGGATAAGTATGATTTTCTAAAATAGCTTCATATGTCTGTTCAAGACGGGTAATTTCACCCCGAATTGGGTGATTATCAAATAAAAATCGATTTAGAGTATCCATATTAATAGTTGTCGCCTTGTTGTCTTTCATTTTTGAATCGAATCAAATTACGCCGCTCTTTTTTATCCGGTCTTCTATCCGGATGCGGCATTGTCAATGCATTAAGCTTACGTGCTTGCGCCACCATTTCACGTTTTGCGATACTTTCTTGCGTTTCTTGATAGAGTAATTGAGCCTCTGCCGCTGGCCTGCGCTGCTCACTAATAGCTAAGATTTGAATTGTTTTTTGGTCAGAACCTTGGCGAAGTGTCAACATTGCACCAATTTCGACTATTTTACTAGGCTTAGTCCGTTGACCATTATAATGGACTTTACCACCGTCGACCATTTCACGTGCAAGTGAACGTGTTTTATAAAATCTGGCAGCCCAAAGCCACTTATCTAATCTTACACTTTCCATGACTTCCTCATTTCACTTTTCTAATCAAGCTCATTTTATCGCAGTTAAAAAATAAAGCTTAGAACATCTTAGCGAATTATATAAGGTTGTTTTTAGAAATATCAATGCTGAGGCTCGATGTTATAACGATTGCCATTTGCGAAAAATGTACCGGATAGGCTATAAGGAGCAATCTCGCCATGTAAATCAAGAGTATAATGTGAAGCATTAGGAAGCTGTTTCACTAACTTCCACTTTTCAAGAAAGATACTACTTACCCCATAGGCCTTAAGATGTAATGATTCTAATTTATCTAGCGAAGGATTGACAATTGCATTCGATTCAAGCATGCCACCATTAACTAATGCAGTAAACGCCAATAAGGCTTGATGCTGATCATTAAATTTAACGGAAAAATCAGGATAAATCATTCCAATTTTATTAACTGTTCCATTATTGGCTTTAACAAATAATTGGCCATTAAACAGCCCTAACTTTCTATTTTCAACCAAACGCAATTTGCTACCGGAGGCTTGAAAATCGACAAAATTAAACGGATAGTCAGGATTGGTATTAATTATTCCACCTTTCAAAATCGATAATCGATCAATATCAATCTGTTTTAACGATTCAGGCAGTACAATCTGTTCAATTTTCTTAGGTAGCTTAAAATCAATTTCGGTCACTAATAATTTATCTATATGCAAATTATTATCTTTCCAATCTCCATTTAAACTTAATCGCCCTTGATTCCAAATACCGATAGCTTTTTCAATGGCTATATCATGCTCATTTTTAAGCATTAATTGCAGCAAAACAGAAGAAAACGGTTTCTCATTCCATACGATATTATCGGCATTAAAAACTAACGCACTTTGATTAAAGTGCCACTGCTTGTCATAAATAATATTGGTTGTTTCAATATTGCCTTTTTCAATTGTATAGTCAGGCAATTGGATACTACTATTCAACATTGAAAGTTGACGAAAAGTCGTTTTGGGTAATTTATCCAGATATTGCGCAAAATATTGATTATCTTTAGATTGAACGTGAATGTTATTAAGTTTCAATTGCTCAACATCCAAACTCTTATCCGCTAGTATTTTTAATTTACTGACAAAAAACCCGTCATTAATGTTACCACCTAAATTTGTTATATAAATGGTACCTTCACGTTGAAAACCTTGAAGCAACACTTTATCGACTAGAAAATGATTAAACGAAACTTGCTGTGATGATAATTCAAATTGATACGATTGTTGATCAGATACATTAAATGGTTTAATGCCACCATTTATTTGCCGAAAAGTTAACGAATCTTTTCCGTCATTAAGTGAAACGTTGACGGTCGAATCAACCAATTTAAGGACATTAGCTGAAATAGAAGCTTGTTCAATTTTGCTACCGTCTAACTCACCATTGACCACAACAATATAATTGAAATGCTTTAGCTGCCACAAATCGTTTTTATCAAATCCAATTATCAATTTAGCAATTTTAGTAACATGTTGATTTTCATCTTTGATCGTCAGATCTTCAACAGATATTTCATAAAAGTTAGCTAAAGAATGATTAACTTTACCGATTGAAATAGAATATGAGCTTAATTTTGATAATTGTTGGCTGATAAATTTAGCGCCGTAATTAGTCTGTACAGCAAAGTAAGCCAGCAAAATTAAAATCCAGACAATTGTTAAAAAAGTAATCAGTAATAATCGAATCGTTCGCATAACAAAAACTAAATAGTAACAATAAATAATTAGATATTACATTACGATAACCGATTTTAACTAAAATAGCACTCGATTTTGATATAAATGATCTGTTGTTAAACCGATTTTCCAGTTAATATATAACAAGCCAAAATTATGACGTTAGAATAACAAATTAAATTAATTACGCCCTCTCTTTTGATTAAGATGAAGGATTGTTATTCTTTTTTTATTTACGATAGATAAATAGGAAAAAACAGAGATGAAACAAATCCCAATGACGGTAAAGGGAGCCGAATTGTTACGTGCCGAACTTGAAGAACTGAAGAATGTCAAAAGACCTCAAATTACAGCAGCTATAGCTGAAGCAAGAGCGCACGGAGATTTGAAAGAAAACGCCGAATACCATGCCGCAAGAGAACAACAAGGATTTTGTGAAGGTCGCATTCAGGAAATTGAAAGTAAATTATCGCAAGCACAAATCATTGATATTACCAAAGTAAAAAATACCGGAAGAATTATTTTTGGTGCCACTGTCACCGTTGTAAATGTAGATACTGACGAAGAAACAACCTACCGTATTGTTGGTGATGATGAAGCCGATTACAAACAAAATTTAATTTCAGTTAACTCACCAATTGCCCGTGGTTTAATTGGTAAAGAAGACGGCGATACTGTTCAAATTAAAACGCCTGGTGGTGATGTTGAGTTTGATATCATTAAAGTTGACTATATTTAATGTCAATTTGCATCAATAATCACTCTCGATAAAAAAACAGGGCAATATGCCCTGTTTTTCATTGATTATTTTGGTAAAGAGATTTTTTTCTCTTCACTCGGTCTAAACACCGTAAAAATAGAGCCAACCTGCTGAACAGGTATCGCTTTAGTTTCACGAATAATCGCATCACAAATAAGTTTTTTTGTTTCGCGATCTTCAGCAGACACTTTAATTTTAATTAGCTCATGAAAGTTCAAGGCATTTTCAATTTCAGCTAAAACGCCTTCAGTAAACCCATTAGCACCAATCATCACAATTGGTTTTAAGTGATGAGCTTCACCCTTTAGGTACTGTTTTTGTTTATTCGATAAATTCATTAATTTTTTATCACATTAAGTTGTAATTTTGCTATTCTACCCTTATATATATGACTAATCAATGAAGTGAACTCTTTACGTTAAGGATTTATTCGCTGTGAGTAACAAAAAACGCTCAGCTAGCTCGACGCGTTGGCTTAATGAACATTTTAAAGATCGCTTTGTGCAACAAGCACAAAAAAAAGGTCTAAGATCGCGAGCTTGGTTCAAATTAGAAGAAATTCAAAAAAGTGACAAACTATTTAAACCCGGTATTACCGTTGTCGATTTAGGCGCGGCGCCTGGGGGTTGGTCACAATATGTCGCATCACTTATCGGCAATAAAGGTCGGATCATCGCTTGTGATTTGCTCCCAATGGATCCTATTGTTGGGGTAGATTTCCTGCAAGGTGACTTTCGAGATGAAGCTGTGCTCAATGCGCTCCTAGAGCGTGTTGGAGAAGACAAAGTGCAAGTGGTTATGTCCGACATGGCGCCTAATATGAGTGGACAACCGGCGGTTGACATTCCTAGAGCCATGTACTTAGTTGAACTGGCATTAGATATGTGCCGAGATGTTCTGGCACCGAATGGCAATTTTATTGTGAAAGTCTTTCAAGGCGAAGGATTTGAAGAGTATCTTAAAGCAGTAAGATCACTTTTTAAAACGGTCAAAATACGCAAACCGGAAGCTTCACGCGCAAGGTCAAGAGAAGTTTATATTGTTGCTATGGGTATGAAGTAGCCAGTTGTATAATTTTGTAGTACCATACTTGGTTAATTTTAGTCGTAACTGTTAATTTTTATGAGGGGTTTTTCTTTTGAACGACATGGTAAAGAATCTACTGATATGGGGAATAATTGCGGTAGTATTGATTGCGGTATTTAATCAATTCAGCTCAGTATCTAGCGGCCCTCAAATCGATTATTATAAATTTAACTCAGATATCGCCGATGGCAAGCTCAAAGAAGTGCATATTAACGGACGAGAAATAGTTGCTACCAGAAACGATAATAGCAATTACGTAACTTATATCCCTTATTTTGATGAAAAACTCATTGATGATTTATTAAGTCATAAAGTACCTGTCTATGGTACTGCTGATGAAAAACCGAGCTTATTAGGTGCGATTTTAGTTTCTTGGTTCCCTATCATTTTACTCATTGGCTTTTGGATCTTTATTATGCGCCAAATGCAAGGTGGTGGTAAAGGCGGGCCAATGTCGGTCGGTAAAAGTAAAGCTCGAATGCTAACCCCTGATCAAGTCAAAACAAAATTTACCGATGTCGCCGGTAGCGAAGAGGCGAAACAAGAAGTTACCGAGGTGGTTGATTTCTTACGCGATCCGGGTAAATACCAAAAATTGGGTGGACGTATTCCAAAAGGGATTTTAATGGTTGGACCACCGGGTACAGGTAAAACCCTACTGGCAAAAGCGATTGCTGGTGAAGCTAACGTTCCATTTTTCAGTATTTCCGGCTCTGACTTTGTTGAAATGTTTGTCGGTGTGGGTGCCTCACGAGTACGTGATCTATTTGAACAAGCTCGAAAACATTCACCGTGTATCATCTTTATTGACGAAATTGATGCCGTTGGTCGTAAACGAGGCGCTGGTTCAATGGGCGGGCATGATGAACGTGAACAAACCTTGAACCAAATGCTAGTTGAAATGGATGGTTTTGAAGCGAATAGCGGAATAATCATTATTGCGGCCACTAACCGGGTTGATATTTTAGATCCGGCATTACTGCGCCCCGGCCGTTTTGACCGCCAAGTACAAATTGGCCTACCAGATATGAAAGGTCGTGAGCAGATTCTTGCTGTTCATGTCCGTAAAGTACCTTTGGGCTCTGATGTTAATTTGTCAGTCTTAGCACGTGGCACACCGGGTTACTCTGGTGCTGAATTAGCAAACTTAGTCAATGAAGCGGCGTTATTTGCGGCTCGTCGTAACAAACGATTAGTGACAATGGACGAGTTTGAAGAAGCTAAAGATAAAATCAACATGGGCACTGAACGACGCTCATTGACGATGACCCAAGAACAATTGATATCAACTGCTTATCATGAAGCCGGTCATGCTATTGTTGGTTATTTAATGCCTGATCATGATCCAATTCATAAAGTCACAATCATTCCTCGCGGACGTGCTTTAGGCGTCACCTTCTTCTTACCTGAAGGTGACAGAGTGAGTGAAAGCCGTGAAAAACTAGAAGGCGATATTGCGACCCTGTATGGTGGAAGACTGGCGGAAGAACTGATCTATGGTGCTGAAAAAGTATCAACCGGCGCCTCGAATGATATTAAGGTTGCCACGCAATACGCCAGAGCTATGGTTACCCAATGGGGCTTTTCTGAACGTCTAGGACCACTATTTTATGAAATGGATGATAATTCAGCTTATGGCCGTCCTAAAGATATCTCAGATGAAACTGCTCGCATTATCGATGAAGAAGTTAAAGCGATTATTGACCGCAATTTTGAACGAGCACGTAAAATTTTGACGGAAAATATGGATGTGCTTCATGCAATGAAAGATGCGCTAATGAAATATGAAACCATTGGTGCAAATCAAGTGGCGGACTTAATTGCACGTCGACCTATCAATGCACCGGATGACTGGACAGAGAGTGACGAAAAAGCAGCACAAGAGATTCCAAATGAGGGAACAGATATTCCGCCTCAATCAGACGATTAAAATGATATAAACAAATAACGCGCTTCGGCGCGTTTTTTATCGACAAAATGAAGATATAATCTCATCATAATTAGACTCAGTGGTAAATATAACCTTTACGGCTAAGCTAAAATTTAACCGTAACTAAATAGCTAATGCATTCATTTAAAAACTGTTTATCAAATAGGACTACCCTTATGGAAATTCATTTTCAAAATCAAGTTATGGATCTCTCTTTTCCACAAGTTATGGGCATTGTGAACATGACGCCAGATTCATTTTCCGACGGCGGTAAATACAACAACCTCGATGATGCAATGCGTCGAGTTGATAGTATGATTCAAGCCGGTGCCACATTTATTGATGTCGGAGGAGAATCAACTCGACCTGGCGCAGCTGAAGTATCGGTTGAAGAGGAGTTAGAACGGGTAATACCTTTAGTTGAAAAAATTGCCCGTTATTTTGATGTATGGATTTCGGTAGATACCTCTAAACCTGAGGTAATGACTGAATCGGCGAAAGCCGGCGCCCACTTAATTAACGATATTCGAGCACTAACCGAGCCCGGTGCGATGTCCGCTGCCGCAAAAACCGGACTGCCTGTTTGTATTATGCATATGCAAGGCGATCCTCAAACCATGCAAAATGCGCCACACTACAATCAAGATATCTATCAAGAAGTAGACACTTTTTTTGACCAACATATTAATCGCTGCATTAAAGCTGGTATAAATCGTGAAAAAATCATACTCGATCCAGGTTTTGGCTTTGGTAAAACACTATCACACAACTACCGATTACTGGCAACTTTGGAAAAATTTCATCATTTCAATTTACCGCTATTAGTTGGTATGTCTCGTAAATCTATGATTGGGCAAGTATTAAATGTTCCGCCGCAAGAACGAATGCTTGGTAGTGTATCTTGCGCTGTCATTGCGGCGATGAAAGGGGCACACATTATACGGGTACATGATGTTAAACAGACATTTGATGCCCTACGGATTGTGCAAGCAACATTAGCTGAACAAGGTTGAAATTAATATCTGAAAAAAGCAGCTCATCTAACCATTGCACATCAACCAACTCTGGATAATTGTAGAAAAAGCTTTTTAAAGCAGGTTAAAGAAGAATATTAGATTAATAATTATATAATTAAGGGCTCAATATTGAGCCCCAGTTATAGTTTTGTTTTTACCTCAATCACACTTTAATTGATAATAGTTAATGACGATTAAGGCATTACACAGGCGGTTTGAGTAAATTCCATTTTAGTGTGAAAAATAGCACCATTATTCGAAGCTACAGTATAATATTGTCCCGGCAAAATGCTCGGAGTACTAGTCCAAATGGAAAATAGATCCCATTGTTCAGTGTATTTTCTAAGCCCGCCGCCCCATTCTGAAATCAATCCTCCGTTTATTTGCCTTAATGAGGCCGAAGAGGCATTTGGATGACCATTTATTCCCCAACCATTAGCATTAGTCAGATCAGATACATCTGGCATTCGATAACCCGATAAAGTGGAACAATAATTTACTGCATTATCATAATTATTTTCTATATACGAAGCGCCATGTATATCCGTGTGAGGAATAAACCAATGTTGTAATTTAAAGCTATAAATAGGCTTGGTTTTTGCTGTGTCAGCATAAATGGTAAATGTTGTTGGAACAAAACGAAGCTTCGATGGTGCAGAATTAGAGGTTGGTCCCTTTAATATTACTGTCGGAATCTTCTTTTTCGTCTCTCCAAACGATATATCAACATTTGAATTGCTTGGATCTTTTGTATAACTAAGTTGTTTATAATTTTTAAGTCCGGCAACAATTAACTTGAAGTAAAGGCCATCCGACCCCGTTGTCGGGAAGTTTGACTCAGGTTGATTGAAGTTTTGCATGTAAAATACTTCTTTATCGTCATCCCACTGCCCAGACACTCCCGATTTGTTATCAAAGAAAATTGTTAGTGGTTGTACAAAGCAAGTATAAATAGTATTAGAATCAACACCTAAGTAATAGTTATCTTCAAGCTTACTATAGGTTGTCGAATCAGGTATACCATATTGTGTTTTAATCTCACTGTCATCTATTTTCAGATTGATAGTATAAGGTGCCAAACAGGTATCAATAGCATCTGTCCGTTTAACCTTCTGCTCTGTCGAGTCTAAAATAGTCATCTCTATTTTACCCGTTGCTGAAACAACCACATCACCGTCATCATCTCTGGCATAATTATTCGGATCTTGTAGTATTGTGCTAAAATCAATTGATTGAACATTATCAATACTAGGGGTATTAGCTGGCACGACTGTTTGAATATCTTCAAAGGTGTTCACTGTCGCTGGAATATCTATAACCACGGGATTATCACCATTCTTAGGAGGAGCATCATATTTGACTTCTTGGTTACCATCATTAAAACGCAACCATAATAACGCTCCGGTGTTATCACTCTTAGTTTGACCATTATCAAAAGTTAAATAAGGTGCTGAACCATTGATTGCTTGAGCTGTGGTGTTTGATGTTAATGCCTGTGCATTAAATGCATACATTAAAGGTAACATTAATAGGCATGTTAATGTTTTTTTGAAAAAATGCGGCTTATTAGCGTTATTTGAGTTAAAATTTGTCGGTGAATTTAAGCTTAAGTTATTGTTCTGATTAAGGCGACGATTAAGAGAACTTAAGAAAGGCGTCTTCGAGTTTTCATTATGATATTGCATAGCAATCCCTATATTCGTGTAATTTATTGTTTTTATTCCTTTTTATATAACAGCCTGCTTTTATTACAGCTAAACCGTTACAATTTTAATGATATAATGTTTTAAAAAAATTACCGAACTTTTTAGCTGAAAAATTTGTTAAGAAAGGTAAACAAGAAAAGCAAAATCATTGAATATTTCCATATAGTTACTGATTTTTTGGGCCTTTTTAAGCGCTGTTTTTCTGGCTTATTTACACAGTTTCATGGCTTAGCTTATTACTCATTCTGGAGTTGTTACAGTAGGCAAACCGGATGGGATGTGGAGAAGTTTTGATGCTTTCCCTGTTGTTGTCATATATACCAATGCGGACTTCTTCGTCGCACACCGGTGACTTATCGCTAATAGTGAATCTCTGTGACATTTCACTTAAGGCCATCGCCTTAGGCAAACTGCCTCAGCCATGACGGGCGATTAGCGTACAGTCATCACTTAAGCAAATAGGAGAATAAGAAATTGGGTAAGCACCACAGCTTTGTCAAAAAGTTTCAGAAAATGTATACGTTTGAGTATAAAAACGATGATTTTTCAGCAAAGCACCATTTTATATCAATCGGTTAAAGCAGATTAGGCTAGAAAATTAACAAGTAGATTTGTTTATCATTAAACTAACAAGATTTTTAAAATTAGCTGGCTTTTGATGACTAGGCATATTCCAAATTTACTTTATCAATATTGCCAAATACACAAAAAATCCAACATAATTATTATTCATAAAGGCTCTAAAGCATTTCGCTCTATCACGGTCTTTAATTAACCATTGTTGATAGATAAACAGCAATGAAGCAATCAATAAAATGGTAAAATAGACTGAATTAAAATCGTTAGTTAAACCAAGTATCACCATGCAAAAAACCGCAACTATCTGTAATAAACCAATGATTAAGGTATCATAATGACCAAATAAAATAGCTGTTGATTTAATGCCTATTTTCATATCATCGCTTCGATCGACCATGGCATACTGAGTATCATAAGCAATAGTCCAACAAATATTTGCTAAACATAGTAGCCAGCAAGTTAACGGAAACTCAGCAATAGTTGCCGCATAAACCATTGGAATACTCCAGCTAAATGCGATTGCCAGAATAATTTGCGGAAAGTGAGTATAACGTTTCATAAACGGATAGATCATGGCGGTTAACAAGGCAAAGCCGGCAATAAGCCATGACAGCCGATTTAATGTGATCAATAGACCGGCCGCAATTAACAACAATATCAAAAGAGTATATAAGGCGTTTTTGGCTGTCAGGGCACCACGTGCCAATGGGCGATCTTGCGTTCGCTCGACATGCGCATCAAAATGGCGATCCGCATAATCATTTATCACACAACCGGCTGATCGCATAACAATGACACCTAGCACAAAAATAACGACAAGCCCAACCGAAGGATGAGGATCAGCAAGCCATATTGCCGACAAAGTCGGCCAAAGTAGCAGTAAAATGCCGATAGGTTTATCTAATCGCATCAGTTGTATATAAGCTAACATAACGTATATCTTTCCTCAATTATTATGGGCGGATTATACCTGATCTTGTTAAAGCTGCAATGCGGATAAATACCGTTTCTATTTGGCGCTGCTGGATGTGTAAGCAATCAAATCAATTTGCCTAATATCGTGTCATATCCAAAGCGATTAATTATGGTAATAAAGCGTTACAACAAAAGTAAATACTGCTCTGCCACCACGGCTAACGCCCGATAAAATTGGCTAACTTGATTATGTTTTAATTGATCCAGATAAGCTGATGACCAAGTCACTAAGTGTTCCTCTATCAGTTGATTCGCCGCTTGCGTTTTTTGCTTTTCCAGCAATATCGCATAAGCGATTAGCATTAAACCAAACTGATCTTCCGGCTCATTCATACCGGTATTAAGCGTTAAACCATGCTGCTGTAAAAATTGACGATAGCGCTCTTGCGATTCCCCCATTAATAGTTTTTCTTGATCCAAATAGACTGACCCCCAAGGTGGGGCGGGCATTTTGCCTTGCCCTTCAAACAATAACGAGAATTGATAATCCAGATCGATATGGCTGATTTGGGTTGCCAATATCTGGCATTGCTGGCTAATAAGTTCTGGATTTTGCCAATCCGCCAGTTGGTCAATATGCAATAGAGCCTCAAGCAGCGGCTCAACGGTTTGGCTATTAGGTGGATAATAGAAAAAAGCACCCAGTACTTTTGCCAGGGTCGCACAAGTGAGATTATCGAATCTTTTCTCTTTATTCATTGACGTTACTTGTTGTCGGTCAGTTATATTGTTAATTATAGCGGTATCATCCATAAATTATAAAAGGCAATACGACCACAAACTTCAGCAATAAACACACAAGCAAAAGCAGTAAGATAAATTATTGCATTATGTTTGGAACGGTAAATGTTAAAAGCAACCAATAGTAGTGCCACTATGATTAACATGCACTCGGCAATCATCCAACTTGCTTGCGCACAAGCCAGCTCCGGGCTTATGGTCGTCATTAAATTATAATAAGGAATTTTTAATAATATAATCAATACACTACCAATGAGAAAAGCTGCGTTACCTAAACGATATAACCCAAGCATTGCGCTAGCAATTCCACCCAACGCCAACATCGCTGTATACATTTGAATTGCGGTATAGTTGGTATCCCATGTTTTCACTGTGGATAGCATGTAAGTTAGAACAATCGTCCACACAAAAACTAAACTCAGTAGGATTAAGATGATGGCTATCAGCTGGTTGATATAGGGAAGGCGATTAATCTTTAAACAAAGCGGTTTAATCAATTTCAGTTTTTGGCTATCCGGATTGAGAGAAAAGTAGTGGATTAATACTGAGGCGAATGTAACGCCAAATACCACACCAAAAGTGAAAATCTCATTACTCATCGGCGAACGTCCAATCCCATAGATCACATTTAACGCCCGCAAAGGATGCCCTAAATGGAATGAGGCAAGCAGCATACCAATAGCCATAAAAACCAGTGCTAACAGATTAATTTTTTGACGAATAATGGGATTAGCTTGTGAACAATTCATTAAGCAAGATAAGCTGCTTAACAGCACCATTCCGGCAGATAATTGCCCAAATACCGTAAAAAAAACCAATGGTAATTCATGCATATTATACCTCCTCCGGATTGAGCACTTTTCCTTGTGTATCGCCTGAGCTTTTAGCCAAAGCATGTGGTTTGATAACAATATTCGGTTTAGTCAACTCTGCATTAGGCAAAGGGGCAATATTACGTTCATCACCATGACGCTCACGTAATTTCCCTATCTCGTCAAAATCTAAAGCACGTTGCGGACAAGATTCGACGCACACAGGCTTTAAGCCTTCGGCTACACGCTCATAACAACCATCGCATTTTGACATAACCCGCTTTTGATGATCAAACTGTGGCGCACCATATGGACAGCGCATTTCGCAATAGCGGCAACCAATACACACATCTTGATTAACAACCACTAAGCCGTCTTGTTGGCGTTTATGCATCGCACCAGTTGGACAACCTTGCACGCAAGTTGGTTGCTCACAATGATTACATGAGATTGACAAATAGTAAGTAAAAGTATCATTTTGCCAAATCCCGTCCACTTGTTGCCACGATCCACCACCATACTCATAAACTCGGCGAAAATGCACGCCCAGCGCATTATCTTTTTCGTCTTTACAGCTCAACTGACAGGTTTTACACCCGGTACATTTGGAAGAATCAATAAAGAATCCATATTGCATTTTAATCATCTCCCTTTTTAATTATGATGCCGCTGGCATAGTTGATAATGGTTTGATTTCAACCAAATTAGTATGCTGCGAATTTGACTTCGCTAACACTGACGGGCGCAATGAGGTTAAACGATTAATACAACCACCAATATCCACACCAGCAGCATTAGTTTTTGCCCATAGCCCTTGAGGTATAGCGATCACGCCCGGTAATATACGAGGCGTGACTTTAGCCGGAATATAAAGCCGACCACGATCATTAAATACTTCAACTAATTGCCCATGCTTAATTTGTCTTTGCTCAGCATCAATTGGATTAATCCAAACACTACTGGCAACAGCTTCTCGTAGTTGGGGAAGATTACTATAAGAGGAGTGACAATGCCCTTTAATATGAAATCCAATCATTTGCAGCGGATATTTATCGCGTTTTTGTTGATCCTCACTCCCTTCAATAGCAGGCAAATAAGCAGGAATTGGGTAGAGTTTATCGTCCGGCTCAATCTCCCATTCACTCGCTATTTTTGCCAGCGCTTCTGAATAAATTTCAATTTTGCCAGACGGGGTATTTAATGGCTGATTAATCGGATCATCCCGGAATGCTTTTAAGGCAATTTGCGCATCGCTATCCGCTAATTTACGATCGACAATACCCTTACCGTCAGTGTCAGCAAAAGGCGGTAAATCAGGATTTTGCTTGCGCATTCTTTCATAGCTATACGCTATCCATTCATCTTGCGTTCGCCCTTCAGTAAATTTATCTTTCACGCCCATTTTTTCTGATAACTCAGTTAACACATCATAAGACGATCGATTTTCCCAAAGTGGCTTAATAGCCCGTTGCATACGAATAACATAATGGTAAGCACCGGATGCATAAGAATTATTAATTAAATCGTTACTTTCCACTGATGACACATCCGGTAATAACAGATCGGCATAGCGTGCTGATGCGGTCATATGAGTATCCCACACTAAGATAAATTCGCATTGAGATTCATCTTGTAAAATTTGGTGTGTTCGATTGAGATCGGCATGCTGATTACCAATTACATTACTGGCATAACTCCAGATAAACTTGATACCGACATCCAATTTATCTTTACCGAGTATATAAGCATTCTTCGCGGTCATGCTCTGCGGTGATTCGATCGCTTTAGTCCATAAAAAAAATGGAATACTGGTTTTAATCGGATTTAATAAATTCAGACCCGGAACCGGATAAGTCACGCTTCCGCCCCAAGTACCAATATTGGTGCCCGGTTTACCAAATTGACCAGTGATAATAGGCAATATCATAATTGCTCTTGTAGTATGCTCACCATTTTGCCAACGTTGTGCTCCCCAGCCTTGCGAAATCCATGCTGCTTTAGCGTTAACAATATCTAAGGCAAGTTTACGAATTTGTTTAGCGGGAATACCGGTTTTTTTTGCTGCCCACTCCGGCGTTTTCGGTGTTCTATCATCACCTAAACCTAAAATATAAGATTTATAATCACTAAAAGGGGGTGCGCTATCCGGCAATGAGTCAGCATTCCAACCCACACAATATTGATTAAGCATTGCCTCATCAATTTTATCTTCTTCCAGTAAAGCATAGCCAATTGCGGCAACTAACGCCGCATCGGTACCGGGAATAATCGGGATCCACTCGGCATTATAGCCAACTACACTTTCGCTACGCCGAGGATCGATAATAATCACTCTGGCTTTACTTTGTGCTAACGCATGAAACAGTTCCGTTACTTGCCCACCGCCTGACATTCGCGTTTCTGCAACATTATGTCCAAACATAACAACCAAATCTGAATGTTTAATTTGATCGATAAGTGACTCTTTAGCATTGCCATAAATATAAGGCTTAATAGCAGTTATCTGTCCACTTGAGTAATCGCCATGATAATTTAGATAACCACCGATAGTACTTAAAAACCGTCTACAAGCACTGCGTCCGGCGATATTTGCGCCAGTGGTACCTGTTCCATATTGACAATAGATAGCTTCATTGCCATAACGATTAATGGTGTATTTAAGTTTATCCGCCAATAAATTTATTGCTTCATCCCAGCTAATACGTTTAAATTTACCTTCACCACGCTTACCTATTCGCACCATAGGGTATTTTAAACGCTCCGGATCGTAAGTTCGCCAGCGTACCGCTCGCCCCCGCAAACATGGGCGAATTTGATGTTGACCGAAGATAGGGTCATTAATACCGTCTTCAGATGAGATTTTAGTAATAATATCGTTTTTAACATGAACTTTTAGTGGGCAGCGACTACCACAATTGACTAAACAGGCACTGTAAAAAATTTTTTCTTTATTGGTGGGATTAGGCGTGTTACTGTTACCATCCAACTTTGGTTCGGCATAAGCGAAAGGCGATTGAATCGTATTAGTTAGTGCAGCTACGCTACCAATAGCGATTGATTTTTGTAAAAAATCACGACGTGTTATCTTATGTTCTGACTTGCTCATTTGGTTCCCTTATTTCTTATTGGGATAGGGTTATGATAATACTATCGTTACAATAATTAAACTTAAAAAACCATAAAAATTGCCATTAACTTAAAATAAATTAATGAAATAAGAATTATTATCAATTAATGGATGATCATTACAGCTGATTTGTCATTCATTATAAATTTAAATTCATACATCTTAATGAAACATTGGTATAATAAGCCCATTTAATCGAATAATTAGAAAAATTATGTCACAATCCACTTATAACGCCGTTGATATTGAAGTCCTTAAAGGACTCGATCCCGTTCGTCATCGTCCGGGTATGTATACTGACACTGCTCGCCCAAATCATTTAGGGCAAGAAGTTATTGATAACAGTGTCGATGAAGCAATAGCAGGCCATGCTCGTCAAGTTAAAGTCACGCTTTATGAAGATAATTCATTGGAAGTGATTGATGATGGACGTGGCATGCCAGTTGATATTCACCCCGAAGAGGGTGTGCCGGCAATTGAGTTATTACTCTGCCGTTTGCACGCTGGTGGTAAATTTTCGAATAAAAATTACCAATTTTCCGGTGGACTTCACGGTGTGGGTATCTCGGTGGTTAATGCCTTATCAAAACGCGTTGAAGTAACGGTTAACCGTGACGGACAAGTGTACCAAATCGCTTTTGAAAATGGCGATAAAGTGGAAGATTTGCACGTCATTGGTACTTGTGGTCGCCGTAATACCGGTACTAAAGTCCATTTTTGGCCAGACGAAAAATATTTTGATTCACCAAGATTTTCGGTGCCTCGTTTATCTCATCTGCTTAAAGCTAAAGCGGTGCTTTGCCCAGGACTGGAGATTATCTTTAAAGATAAAATCAACAACACCGAACAACGCTGGTGTTATCAAGATGGCTTAAAAGATTATCTCATGGAGTCCGTGAGTGGTTACACACTACTACCTCAAGAGCCGTTCACCGGAAGCCATACTGGCGACACCGAAGCAGTTGAATGGGCACTACTTTGGTTACCGGAAGGAGGCGAGCTGTTAACGGAAAGCTATGTTAACTTAATCCCAACGGTGCAAGGTGGTACCCATGTTAATGGTCTACGTCAAGGACTACTTGATGCAATGCGAGAATTTTGTGAATTTCGCAACTTGTTACCACGAGGCTTAAAACTCACTGCCGATGATATTTGGGAACGTTGTGCTTATGTATTATCAGTAAAAATGCAAGAGCCCCAGTTTGCCGGACAAACCAAAGAACGTTTATCATCACGACAAAGTGCGGCTTTTGTTTCAGCCATTGTTAAAGATGCCTTTAGCCTTTGGCTAAATCAACATGTACAAGTCGCTGAATTACTGGCTGAAATGGTGATTTCAAGCGCACAAAAACGGCTTAGAGCCTCAAAAAAAGTTATCCGTAAAAAATTGACCAGTGGTCCGGCGCTTCCGGGCAAACTTGCCGACTGCTCATCACAAGATTTGAGCCGAACAGAACTGTTTTTAGTGGAAGGAGATTCTGCGGGCGGTTCAGCTAAACAAGCACGCGATCGGGAATATCAAGCAATAATGCCGTTAAAAGGTAAAATTTTAAATACTTGGGAAGTCTCATCAGACGAAGTATTAGGCTCACAAGAGATCCACGATATCTCTGTTGCCATAGGCATTGACCCGGATAGTGATGATTTAAGCCAATTACGATATGGTAAAATTTGTATATTAGCCGATGCCGATTCTGACGGTTTACATATCGCTACACTTCTTTGTGCGCTATTTGTGCGTCATTTTAAAGCCATGGTTGAACATGGGCATGTCTTTGTTGCTATGCCACCACTATATCGAATCGATCTGGGTAAAGAAGTGCATTACGCCTTAGATGAAGAAGAAAAAGAAGGGATTTTAGATCAACTAAAACGGAAAAAAGGCAAACCGAATGTCCAACGTTTTAAAGGTCTTGGTGAAATGAATCCACTGCAATTACGTGAAACCACCATGGATCCCAATACTCGCCGTTTAGTACAATTATCATTGGATAATTCAGAAGAAACGATGGCGTTAATGGATATGTTACTTGCTAAAAAGCGTTCAGAAGATCGTCGTGAATGGTTGCAAGAAAAAGGTGATCAAGTCCAACTTGATGTCTAACATAAAGAATGATTTAGAGGAACAATAATGAGTGAGATAACTCATGACGGAGTAGAAGTTCAGTCGCTACGTACTTTTACAGAGAGCGCATATTTAAACTACTCAATGTATGTCATTATGGATCGTGCACTGCCGTTTATCGGTGACGGTTTAAAACCTGTGCAACGCCGTATTGTTTATGCCATGTCTGAATTGGGGCTGAATGCTCAGGCTAAATTTAAAAAATCTGCTCGTACAGTCGGTGACGTATTAGGTAAATATCACCCACATGGGGATAGCGCCTGTTATGAAGCAATGGTACTTATGGCACAGCCATTTTCCTACCGTTATCCATTAGTAGACGGTCAAGGTAACTGGGGGGCGCCGGACGATCCAAAATCCTTTGCCGCCATGCGGTATACCGAATCCCGCCTATCGAAATATGCTGAATTACTATTAGGCGAGCTTGGGCAAGGTACTGTTGATTATACGCCTAACTTTGACGGAACGTTACAAGAGCCGAAAATGTTACCGGCAAGATTACCCAATATCTTATTAAATGGCACCACCGGTATTGCCGTCGGTATGGCAACGGACATACCACCACATAATATCCGTGAAGTGGCAAACGCTGCTATTATGTTAGCAGATAATCCAAATGCGACTTTAACTGAAGTAATGGCTCACATACAAGGGCCGGACTTCCCAACTGAAGCGGAAATCATTACCCCACCACAAGATATTGAAAAAATCTATAAAACAGGTCGGGGCTCCATTCGAATGCGAGCGGTGTGGAAAAAAGAAGACGGCGACATCGTCATTACCGATTTACCACATCAAGTATCCGGTGCCAAAATTCTTGAGCAGATAGCTGCGCAAATGCGAGCCAAAAAATTACCGTTAATTGAAGATTTACGGGATGAATCGGATCATGAAAACCCAACTCGACTGGTCATTGTGCCCCGTTCAAATCGTGTTGATTTAGAACAGGTAATGAACCACCTATTTGCCACCACCGATCTGGAAAAAAGCTACCGGGTCAATATGAACATGATTGGGCTAGACAATCGCCCGTCGGTTAAAGGTTTAGTTGAGATCTTAACCGAATGGTTAGCCTATCGCCGCAATACCGTAACCAGACGTTTAAACTATCGTTTAGACAAGGTGTTAAAGCGCCTGCATATTTTAGACGGTCTACTTATTGCATTTTTAAATATTGATGAAGTGATTGAAATTATTCGCTATCAGGATGATCCCAAAGCCGAACTGATGCGCCGTTTCGATTTAAGTGAAATCCAGTCTGAAGCGATCTTAGAGTTAAAACTTCGCCATTTAGCCAAGTTAGAAGAGATGCGCATCAAAGGTGAACAAAGTGAGCTGGCAAAAGAGCGTGATCAACTGCAAGCACTGTTATCTTCGCCAAGAAAACTCAGTAACCTTATCAAAAAAGAGTTACAACAAGATGCGGAAAAATATGGCGATGATCGCCGTTCGCCAATTGTTGAACGTAGCGAAGCTAAAGCAATTACCGAACAAGAATTAACACCGTCAGAACCGGTTACCATTGTCTTATCTGAAATGGGTTGGGTAAGAGCGGCAAAAGGCCACGATATCGATCCTGTCGGGTTAAGTTATAAAGCCGGCGACAGCTTTAAGGCTGCAGCCAAAGGTAAGAGTAATCAACCGGTTGTGTTTATTGACTCAACCGGCCGTAGTTACGCTGTAGAGCCAAACACCTTGCCATCGGCACGAGGTCAAGGCGAGCCACTTACCGGTAAACTGGCATTGCCGGCAGGTGCTACCGTTGAAAAAGTACTTATGTCAGCCAATGATAATCAGAAATTCTTACTGGCCTCAAGTGCCGGCTATGGGTTTATTTGTCGGTTTAGTGATTTAGTAACCCGTAACCGAAACGGTAAAGCGATTATCAACCTATCAAATAACGCAAATGTGCTTGATCCAGTTGAGATCACCAATGAAGATAGCTTATTGTTATCGATTTCTAAAGCTGGTCGGATGCTAATATTCCCGGTAAAAGATCTGCCGGAACTGGCGAAAGGCAAAGGAAATAAAATAATCTCCCTGTCCGGGGCTGACGATAGCCTAGCTTATTTGCAGTTAATTACGCCGGAAACGTCGATAACCCTATATGTTGGTAAACGCAAACTGACACTTTATCCGGCTGATTTAGAAAAATTTAGAGCAGAGCGAGCACGTAAAGGGACGTCTCTTCCTCGCGGACTGCAAAAGATAGATAAAATAGAGGTGAACGAATAATATGTCTTTAATTTGGGCTATTATTACTGGTGTTATATTAAGCAGTATACTCAAATCAGGTTGGGGCTATGTGTTCGGTTTTTTTGTTGGCCCAATGCTATATCAAGCATTCTGTAATAAATTGACTGAACAAAGAACCCAAGCCAATCCAACCCTATACTTGACAGTTGTATTTGAAGTATTGGGTCATTTAAGTAAATCTAAAGGTGTAGTCACCCAAGATGACATCAACCTTGCTCGCCAATTTATGGACAGATTGCAGCTTGATAATAACAGCCGTCAACTGGCGCAAGAGTCATTCAATCGAGGCAAAGCAAGTGATTACCCACTTAGATCACGCTTACGGGAATTATATACGCAATACCGTTATCGACGAAATGTACTTAATATCTTTTGTGAACAACTGATACAAGCAGCCTTGAACGACGGCACTTTAGACGAAAAAGAGTCACAAATCTTATTTATTGTTGCTGATGAATTCAACATTCCACGCCGACAAATGGCAATGTATATTCAAATGATGATGGGCAGTTATCATTTTCGTCAAGAAAATTATTATGATCAGCAAAATCAATATCAACAAAGCAATAATTATGGTGGTTATCAGGGACGTTCGGCGCAGTCCGATTTACAAAACGCTTATAAAACGTTAGGCATTGAACCGAATGCCGAAATAGCCGTAATTAAAAGAGCGTATCGTAAATTAATGAACGAACATCACCCGGATAAATTAGTCTCAAAAGGTTTACCCAAAGCGATGCTTGAAGCAGCCAAAAAGCGAGCTCAAGAAATTCAAGCTGCTTATGATCTGATAAAAGCATCTCGTGGATTTAAATAGAGATTAAAACAATGATGCATTGGCGCTCAATTATTCGAATTATCGGTCTACTTATTGCACTACTGTCAGTCTTTATGTTACTGCCGGCTCTAGTGGCATTAATTTATCGTGACGGCGCTGGTGCGATTTTTGTTCGTTCATTTTTTGCAGCTTTGATACTCGGTTGCCTATTATGGTGGCCTAATCGTAATCATCGCCATGAGCTCAATACCCGAGAAGGTTTTTTTGTTGTTGTCCTGTTTTGGTTAGTGTTAGGGACGATTGGCGCTTTCCCTTTTATTTTTGACAATCATATCAATCTCAATTTAAGTACTGCGTTTTTTGAATCGTTCTCCGGTTTAACCACAACTGGCGCAACAACCATTGTCAAACTCGATCACTTACCTAAAGCACTACTGTTTTATCGGCAATTACTCCAGTGGCTCGGTGGTATGGGTATTATCGTGTTAGCTGTTGCCATATTACCATTATTAGGGGTTGGTGGCATGCAGCTATATCGTGCTGAAATTCCCGGACCACAAAAAGACAGTAAAATGCGCCCACGTATTGCCGAAACAGCCAAAACGCTGTGGTCTATTTATATCCTACTAACCACATTATGCGCCGTAAGCTTATGGTTTGCCGGCATGAATGTTTTTGACGCCATATCCCATAGCTTTTCAACCATTTCTATGGGCGGATTTTCCACCCACGATGATAACCTTGCTTACTTTAATAGTGCGACAATTAACTATATCGTTACTATTTTCCTTATTTTATCCGGCTGTAACTTCGCTCTCCACTTTGCCGCCTTTAATGGGTTTTCACTCAAGGTTTACTGGCGTGATCAGGAGTTCAGAACGTTTCTTTTTATTTTGCTGATACTCATTGCTATCTGCGCTTTTGTTATCTTTTTCTATAAGCCACATCGACTGAGCATTGATAAAATTGTCTTGCAAGTGGTGTCTATCTCCGCAACCGCTGGCTTTTCTGTCGATGATATCAATACCTGGCCTTCCTCATTACCGCTATTTTTACTTTGTGCTTCATTTATTGGCGGTTGTGCCGGTTCAACCGGTGGTGGTTTAAAAGTGGTACGGGTGCTGCTGTTATTTATGCAAGGATCGCGAGAACTAAAACGCCTTATTCACCCTAATGCCATTTACACCTTAAAACTCAATAATCGGGTAGTACCTGAACGCATTATTGAATCGGTTTGGGGATTCTTTTCTGCCTATGCGCTGGTATTTTTAGTCAGCCTTTTTATTATTATGGCAACCGGTATTGATGCAACGGACTCATTTTATATTGTCGCTTCATCTCTCAATAATTTAGGTGTCGGTCTTGGTAGCGTTAGCGATAATTTTGCCAATGTCAGCGATCCTGTGAAATGGGTAATGGTGGTGGATATGTTATTTGGCCGACTGGAGATCTTCACACTCCTGGTTTTATTTACCCCAACCTTCTGGCGAAGTTAATTTTATACTAAAACATAGGTATTTTCTGAAACTTCTTGTCAAACGATTATAAATACTATTGAAAACTCATTTAATAGTGATTTTTATCATTAACAAATAGCGAGCGATTTAGTGTAGATGATGTTGGTAATCGATTTGGTTTGGTTTCTTTTAAATTAATAAATAACTGTTTTTATACTTAAACATAGGCATTTTCTGAAACTTCTTGTCAAACGATTATCAATACTATTGAAAACTAATTTAATAGTGATTTTTATCATTAACAAATAGCGAGCGATTTAGTGTAATTGATGCTGAGTAATAGATTTGGTTTGGTATCTTTTAAAATAATAGATAAACTTTTTATACTTAAACATAGGCATTTTCTGAAACTTCTTGTCAAAAGATTATCAACATTGCTGAAAACTCATTTAATAGTGATTTTTTATCACTAACAAATAGCGAGCGATTTAGTGTAATTGATGCTGAGCAATGGCTTTGGATTTGGTCTCTTTTTTAAATAATAGATAAGCTGTTTTTATACTAAAACATGGGTGTTTTCTGAAACTTCTTGTCAAAATAATTAAAAATTACAAATATTTTATTGATTATTTAGCCAATTACAGACAGAATTATCGGGCAGCATGTGCTGTGTTTATTAGAGGTAATCACCTGACATATGGAATGGATCATGGATCCTACAATCTGGATTGGTTTATCCACTCTGGTTGTACTTGAAATCGTCCTTGGTATAGATAACATTGTTTTTATTGCCATCCTTGCCGAGAAACTTCCTCCCAACCAACGAGATAAAGCACGCGTCACAGGCCTTGCTTTCGCTTTAATTACGCGAATTGTGCTATTAATGTTTACCGGTTGGTTAGTCACCTTAACGACCCCACTGTTTTCACTCTCCGGTATCAGTTTTAATGCTCGTCAATTGATTATGCTTATCGGTGGGATATTTTTACTGTTCAAAGCGACAATGGAGCTTAATGAGCGGTTAGAAGGCGCCTCTCATCAAGACGGTAAGTCAAAAAAGACCTCGCACTTTTGGACAGTCGTGGCACAAATTGTAGTACTTGATGCGGTATTCTCGCTCGATTCAGTCATTACCGCCGTTGGCATGGTTGAAAATATTCCGGTTATGATAATTGCGGTGTGTATTGCAATTTGCATCATGATGGTTGCCAGTAAACCGCTGGCTTATTTTGTTAATTCCCATCCAACCATTGTTATTCTTTGTTTAAGCTTTTTATTAATGATTGGTTTTAGTCTGGTGGCAGAAGGATTTGGCTTTGCCATACCAAAAGGCTATTTATATGCTGCTATTGGCTTCTCAATAATGATAGAGTTCTTCAATCAGTTGGCAATCTTTAACCGTAAAAAAGCACTCAACAAAAAACCATTGCGGGAACGGACTGCCGAAGCGATTTTACACTTATTAAAAGGTGATACTGAAGAAGATTCAGATAACAGCTCGATTGATGATGATTCAGATAACAACAAAAAAGAGTCGGTTTTTAATGATCAAGAGCTTAGCATGGTAGAACGTGTGTTAGGATTAGCTCAACGTTCAGTCAGTAGTATTATGACCTCACGATTAAATGTCGATATGGTCAACATTAATGATGACCGTGAAGTGATACTAAAAGAGATCTTCGACAATCCTCACTCTCGTTTGGTGGTCACCGATAACGATTCGATTGATGAGCCTTTGGGTATCATACAAGTTAACGATCTGTTAAAAGACGTCATCCAAAACAAAGAGCCTATTGATATTGCATCACTGATCAAACAGCCGCTCATTTTTCCTGAAACGGTCTCTTTACTGGTTGCGTTAGAGCAATTTAAAAAGGCGAAAACCCATTTTGCTTTTGTTGTCGATGAATTTGGTTCAATGCAAGGGGTGGTCTCGGTCACCGATATCATTGAAACCATTGCCGGTGATTTTCCGACGGAAGAAGAGGAAATTGATGCCAAACATGACATTCAATGCCTTGAAGACCATACATGGATTGCCAATGGCTATATCCCGGTCGAGGAACTAGTCCGATTTGTACCTATCCCAATTGATGATAAACGTGAATATCACACCTTAGCCGGATTATTAATGGAAAAAGCCCAGCATCTACTCGAAGTGGGTGAAACCATGCAAATTGGTGATTATCTTTTTGAAATTGCACAGATCGAAAGTCACCGGATTTTGAAAGTGAAAATTACCTTAAACAAACTCGATTTAGGTTAATCACTTTCACCGCCTTTTTAGCTCACTAAAGTGAGCTAAAAAGCAAAATTTATCCTGCCTCGTTAAAACAAGATACAAAGTTTGCTAGTAGCAAAACACTATTGATGACTTCATCAAACTAGTTACCCTAGGTGCGCTTAACCGAGAAAGCCAACATCAGCAAATCGATTTAGCTACCACTCAATATTGAAACATAAGATAAAAATATCGCCAAAAACACCATTTCAAATAAAATCAAAACATCACCTTCAAATAATTGAAAGCAGGTCGAAAATGATAGTCCCATAGTTGCTAATCTTCGAATCGGTAATCGCAAACCTTTAGAATAACGCTTGACCAAACTGAATAACTAGCAATAATAACGCAGTGAGATATCTGTTTATTGTAAGATGTCGCGCTGTCTCGCGACATCTTTTCTATTTTTATCTGTTACTGATGCGGGTAAAAATAACAGCAACATATTAGATAAACAATCATTCTTAATAACCAAAATTGGGCCTTAACTTATGAATTCAATATTCGAAAAAATATTTCAATTGAAAAAAAAGAAAACCACCATTGGTACCGAAATTATTGCTGGATGCACCACCTTCCTTACTATGGTCTATATTATCTTTGTCAATCCTTCCATTTTATCGGCAACCGGCATGGATACCTCAGCCGTATTTGTGTTAACTTGTGTTGTTACTGCGTTTGCAACCATTTTAATGGGCTTATTTGCAAACTTACCTATCGCATTAGCACCGGCTATGGGGCTTAATGTATTTTTTGCCTATGGTATTTGTGGCGCAATGGGCTACTCATGGCAAGTTGGTATGGGGGCAATCTTTTGGGGATCGTTAGTCTTTTTTGCATTATCGTTATTTAAAGTGCGCCATTGGCTAATTGAGCATATTCCGCAATGTTTACGAGTCGGTATCAGTGCAGGTATCGGACTATTTATTGCGTTTATGGGGTTTCAAAATATGGGCATTGTAGTTAGCTCGCCCGCAACACTCTTAACCTTAGGTAATATTTTATCGCTAAAAGTATTACTTGGTTCATTAGGCTTTTTCATCATTATTATTTTAGCCGCTCGCAACTTTCATGCTGCCGTGCTTATTTCAATCTTTGTAGTCACACTATTGGCACTTTGGCTTGATCCTAATATCACCTATCAAGGCATTGCTTCAGTACCACCTAGTGTTACCAGTGTTGTTGGTCATGTCGATCTGGCCGGTTCACTAAATGTGGGCATTATGGGCGTTATCTTTTCAATAATGATTGTCAGCTTATTTGATTCATCCGGCACAATTTTGGCACTCACCGATAAAGCAGGTATTTGTGATGAAAAAGGGCGTTTCCCTAAAATGCGTCAAGCGTTATTAATCGATAGTTTCAGCTCGTCACTTGGCGGACTATTTGGTACCTCTTCAGTTTTAACCTACATTGAAAGCTCTGCAGGTATTTCAGTTGGTGGTCGCACCGGTTTAACCGCTGTGGTTGTCGGCATTTTATTTTTAATGATGACATTCCTATCGCCATTAGCTCACTTAGTACCAAGTTACGCTACTTCTGGCGCCCTGATATTTGTCGGTATTTTAATGGTATCAAGTTTGGTTAAAGTTAACTGGTCAGATTTAACCGATGCGACACCAGCTTTTATCACCGCTTTAATGATGCCGTTTGCCTTTGCTATCACCGAAGGTGTGGCGCTCGGTTTTATCTCTTATGTGGTATTAAAAACCTTCACCGGTAAATTTAAAGAGTTAAACCTATGTGTCATTATTTTTGCCGTGTTATTTGCACTGAAATTTATTTTTATTGATCACCATTAATGGCTGAATACTACTTCTACCGTGCTCAGCGGTAGAGGTGGTTTTTGTCTGATTGCCAATTATTTTCCGCTATTTAAATTATCTTCATCATGCCATAACAAGGCTCTGCACTCATCAGCTCATCTCCAATTCCAATAATTCACCAATAGAGTTTGATCTACATCACAAAAACCAAAAAACATAAAAATAGTACAAAATTTAATAATTGTTGTTGCGTTAAAAATTCATGCATATTGATGACAGCACTTAAGCCATTGATAGTCTATCTAAAAATGGCTTTAAAGAAATAACGATTAATCAACCACTTATTAACCAAATTTAGAGGTAAATTATGAGTCATTATTACGACAAAATAGAACGCATCAACTACGAAGGCACACAAACAGACAATCCTTTTGCATTCAGGCACTATAATCCCAACCAAATCATTTTGGGTAAAACCATGGCGGAACATCTACGCTTATCAATTTGTTATTGGCACACTTTTTGTTGGGCTGGGACAGATATGTTTGGCTCAGGCGCATTTCACTATCCATGGCAAACTGGCTCAGATCCATTAGCTAATGCAAAAGCGAAAGCCGATATAGCCTTTGAGTTCTTTTATAAAATGAATGTGCCTTTTTATGCTTTTCATGATGTTGATGTCGCACCCGAAGGCAATTCAATCCAAGAATATATCAATAATTTAGCAATCATGACTGACATTTTACTGGCTAAACAGCAACAAACCGGCGTTAACTTACTTTGGGGCACCGCCAACTGCTTTACCAATCCTAAATATGCTGCCGGCGCCGCCACCAATCCGGATCCGCAAGTATTTGCCTGTGCAGCAACACAAGTTGTCCACGCCATGAATGCAACACATCAATTAGGTGGGCAAAATTATGTCCTTTGGGGCGGACGTGAAGGATACGAAACACTGTTAAATACTGATCTGAGAAAAGAGCGTAAACAGCTTGGCAAGTTTATGCAACTGGTGGTTGAAAACAAATATAAAATCGGTTTTAAAGGCGCGTTACTTATTGAGCCAAAACCGCAAGAGCCTACCAAACATCAATATGATTATGATGTCACAACCATTTATGGCTTTTTAAAACAATTTGGCTTAGAAAAAGAGATTAAAGTTAATATCGAAGCTAACCATGCAACACTAGCTGGTCACTCATTCCAACATGAGGTTGCCTCAGCTATCGCACTTGATATCTTTGGCTCACTTGATGCTAACCGAGGCGATCCGCAACTAGGTTGGGATACCGATCAATTCCCAAATAGTGTAGAAGAAAATAGCCTTGTCATGTACGAAATTCTCAAAAGTGGCGGTTTTAAAACCGGTGGACTTAACTTTGATGCCAAAATTCGTCGTCAAAGTGTTGATAAATATGATGTATTTTACGGGCATATTGGCGCAATCGATACCATGGCATTATCATTGAAGTGCGCAGCCAAACTAATTGAAGATAACGTTCTTGAGCAAAAAGTCACGCAACGATATGCCGCTTGGGACGAAAACTTAGGTCAACAAATCCTACAAGGCAAGATGACGCTACAAGACATTGCCCAGTATAGTTTAGCCAATAATCTACAACCAAAACCTTACAGTGGTGAACAAGAGAAGTTAGAAAATCGAGTTAATCGATTAATCTTTGGCTAAGCTAAATGTTGGTTGTAAACTAATCAGGTTAACGGTATCGTTAACCTTGGTAGTCAGCAGTAAAATGGAGAAGAGTATGTATATTGGTATTGATTTAGGCACTTCGGGTGTCAAAGTGATTTTAATGGATGAACAACAACATATTGTCACAACATTAACCAAACCACTCACCGTGTCCCGCCCACATCCATTATGGTCAGAGCAAGATCCAGAACAATGGTGGCAAGCAACCGATACGGCAATGCGTGAGCTTAGTGAGCAACATAATTTACAATCGGTAAAAGCCATAGGTTTAAGTGGTCAAATGCATGGTGCGGTATTACTCAATCAACAATCACAAGTTTTAAGACCAGCAATACTTTGGAATGACGGACGTTGTGATATTCAGTGCCACCAACTAGAACAACAGGTGCCCACTTCCCGCCAAATTACCGGTAATTTAATGATGGCAGGTTTTACCGCCCCTAAAATAAAATGGGTACAACAGCATGAACCGGACATCTTTGTTCAGATCGATAAAGTATTGCTCCCTAAAGATTATTTGCGTTTTAAAATAACCAATCAATTTGCTTCAGATATGTCCGATTCAGCCGGCACCATGTGGCTTGATGTAAGAAAGCGTGATTGGAATGATGAACTATTAAAAGCCTGTGGCTTAACACGACACCATATGCCAACGCTATTTGAAGGCAATCAGATCACCGGTTATGTGACCGATGAAATCGCTAAACGTTGGGGCATTAATCAGATTGCAGTGATTGCTGGCGGTGGTGATAACGCAGCCGGTGCGGTTGGGGTAGGTTTACATCAATCGGGGCAGGCGATGCTCTCATTGGGTACTTCCGGCGTCTATTTTGCCGTGACCGATCAGTTTATTAGCAACCCCGAGCAAGCCATTCACAGTTTTTGCCATGCCTTACCCAACCGCTGGCACTTAATGTCGGTAATGTTGAGCTGTGCTTCTTGCCTCGATTGGGCGTGTCAGTTACTGGACATTGAAGATGTGCCAACCTTACTGACTCTAATTGAAGCGCAACCGATCGATGACAAACCTTCGGTCTATTTTTTACCGTATTTATCCGGTGAAAGAACACCTCACAATAATCCCGAAGCTAAAGGTGTATTTTTTGGCTTAACTTATCAACACAACAAAGTCGATCTGGCAAAAGCGGTATTACTGGGGGTTAGCTATGCCCTTGCCGACGGCATCGATGCAGTTCATCAAACTGGCGTCACACCCGATAAAATTTTGGTCATTGGTGGCGGAGCCCGCAGCCGTTATTGGCGACAATTGCTGAGCGATGTTTCTGGTTATCGCATTGAATATTGTGAAGGTAGCGAAGTGGGTCCGGCATTAGGGGCAGCAAAACTGGCGCAAATCGCTTGTCATCCCAATACGGCGATAAGCGAACTGCTTGCGCCATTGCCAATTGTTCAAACGCATCAGCCCGATAGCAATCTCTACCAATATTATCAGCAACAACGCACTACTTTTAGAGATATTTATCAGCAACTTAAACCATTGATGTCATAATTATGACTTGCAGAATACCCTGTTAGGGTATTCTGCACCTGTTACCCTGCCCTTTTTGCTTTCTTTGCCTTCTTAACGATATTAAACAATTTATCACTATTTCTCTTTGCCATTCTAAAAATAACGCGCATTAGCCAATAGATGACTTGTTAGGCTAACCCCTCTTTTTCTAATTATGTTAATTGAATCGGAAAATTTTATTACTCAGAGTGTGACACATATCTCATTAATAAGATTTCATAAATTTGAAACCAAATTTGATAATAACATTATCGGTATAGATAA
Source organism: Gilliamella sp. B3172 (assembly GCF_026536465.1). Classification (NCBI taxonomy): domain Bacteria; kingdom Pseudomonadati; phylum Pseudomonadota; class Gammaproteobacteria; order Orbales; family Orbaceae; genus Gilliamella; species Gilliamella sp. B3172. Next base: position 35,254 of record NZ_JAFNOA010000012.1, read on the forward strand.
ATTATATTGGGCGAAACAACCTTAAAACTTATTTTTTTGATAAGTATTTTTATCCATAATCTAATATTAAGAGAAAATAAAAATGCCTAAAATAAAAAATCCGGTGATACCGGGCATGTCTCCTGATCCGTCAATCATTCGTGTTAACGATACTTACTATATCGCCTCATCTACTTTTCATTGGAATCCAATCATTCAAATTTTTCAATCAAAAGACCTCGCTAATTGGCAACTCATTGATTATGTATTTAAACATGGTGAGGTCAATTTATCCGGAACAAATACCCCCGCCGGTGTCTGGGCGCCGCATTTATCTTATGATTCGATAAATAAAAAATTTTGGCTAATATACTCGCATATGAAAAACATGGCAGGGCGAGAGTTTAATGCTGATACTTATGCCATTTGCGCTGAGGATATTAAAGGGCCTTGGTCAGCGCCAATTTATCTTACCTCTATCGGATTCGATCCGGCGCTGTTTCATGATGATGACGGTAAACATTATTTAACTATTTTAGAGTGGGAAACCCGACAAGGTTATCAAGCACCAGGGCATATTGTCATTGCTCAAGTCGATCTTGCTGAAGGAAAGCTCGTCAGCCCGTGGCATCGATTAACGCAAGGTTTTACAACTCGAGGTTGCGCTGAAGCGCCGCAGATTTATAAAAGGCTTGATAACTATTATTTGATAATAGCCGCCGGTGGTACGGGCTATGCGCACGGTATTGAAATCGGTCGAGCTAAAGATATTTATGGTCCTTATCAGCCCCACCCGTCCGGTGAGCCGATTGTCACCTCCTCACCTAATCATCTATTTTCATTAGGCGATCCCGATGCCGGCCATTTTGAAATGTTCAATCCTAATTCACTGATGCAAAAAGCGGGACACGGCTCACTTGTTGAGAGCCAAAACGGCGATTGGTATATTGCTCATCTGATGTCCAGACCAATAAAAGACACACTACTCAATCCGCTTGGTCGAGAAACTTCAATCCAAAAAATGCAGTGGACTGATGACGGTTGGCTTGTCATGGCAGACGGCTCTAATTTAGCCAAAATGGAATTTGATTCTACCTTACCACTTGAGGACGAAATAAGTCATGACGTGATTGACGAGTTCGATCATGGCTATCAATTAGCGTTTATGACGCCTTATCAACATCAATCCAGCCAATGGGTGAATACCCATGAACGCCATAGTCATTTGCGAATATATGGGCGAAACTCGCTATTTTCTCAAGTGACGCCGTCGATTATGGCAACTCGGGCTACTTCGTTTGACTATTACGTTCAAACTAAAGTTGAATTCCACCCGGAACACTACTCACAAACCGCCGGTGTTGGTCTTTATTATGACTCCAATAATTGGCTCTATTTACATTTAACTTATAGTGAACATTTCAAGACCCCGGTTTTAACCCTACTACAAGCAAAACTGGGTACCAGAATCGAATATGTCAATCACCGTATTGCTATCCCAAACGGAGTTGTGGAACTAAAATTATCCTACCAACATGGCAAGGTTGCGCTACTTTACCGACTCGATGACGCATGGATGCCAATTATGCAAGCGCTAGATGTCCTTTATTTATCGGATGAAGGCGTCAATGGAGAACCGGGGGAAATAGGTGGATTTACCGGCTTATTTAATTTTATTGCAGCTGTCGATAGCTACCAACATCAATCTTATGCCGATTTTGATTATTACTACGTGATCAACAATGGTTAATATTTTAGGTAAAGTATTATGAAAACAACAATTCCATTAACTCGACTTATTCCCGGACTAATTATCGGCCCGGCATCGTGGTTAGGTCCCTATATTGCCGCATCAAGTCTCTTTTTACCGGCGCTAATTCAACAAATTGATGAAAACAGTAAGTTCCAATTATTAGCGCTATTTTCTTCTAGTGGTATGATAGCTGCGGCGATGTCAAATATGCTTGCAGGCTATTTATCGGATCGAACACGCTCCAAATTCGGTAATCGCTCACCTTGGATTGTAGCCGGCGCTGTCGCCTTTATGTTATCCATGATATTAGCTTCAATGGCCAACAGTATTCCTTTTTTGTTGTGTAGTTGGTTACTCGGCCAAGTTGCTTTAAACTTTATTGTTGCTCCTATGGTAGCCTGGATAGACTTTGCCGCTGAAGAGAGAAAAGGCACGGCCTCGAGCGCTTATGGCGGACTAGGTATGGCGTTAGGTAACAACGGTTTTACAATACTTGCTGCGATGTTTCTAGGCAACTTTCGATTTGGCTTTATCGTTTTTGGTATTATTACATTCATTGGCGTATTACTGTCGGTATTGATTGTAAAAGAGCCTTCAAACCTTAACCAAACGAGGGAAAACAAATTATCCAAAAGCGATAAAAAATTCCAAGATACATTGGATATCTTTCCCAAATGGGAAATCGGGCGAGACTATTATTTGGCATTAATTGGGAAACTTTTTCAAGGCATCAGTAACTTTACTATCATCGGTTGCATACTGTTTATTTTGACCGATTTTATACAATGCAATCCATCTGAAACAGAAAATGCCATCCAGCTCCTTAATTTAATTATGTTAATTTTTGGCATTTTAATGGGATTTATTGCCGGTCCAATCTGCGATAAATTAAAAGTGCTCAAACTACCGGTTGGGTTATCTACCCTCTTATTAGGCATTGGTGCATTAAGCTTATTGCTATGCCCAAATCAAATAGGCGTGTTAATTTATGCATTTTCCGCAGGAATCGGCATGGGAATATGGAATTCACTCGACAATTTATTGAATTTACAAGTCATCCCCGATAAGAATCAAGTAGCCTTTTTTTTAGGGTTCTATAATCTCGGTAACACAATAACTCAAGCAATTGCACCAATTATTACCGCATATGTGATCCTTTTTTGGGGCTTTTCAGCTATTTTTATTGTCTCTTTTGTGTTTGCCATGATTGGCGGCACTGCCATACTTTTAATTCGTTCAGTTGACAAATAAACGCATCAAAAAGGAAAAGGAAAAATATTATTTAAGCTTTTTCCTTTTTGTTTATGTTACCTATTATTCATGACGTTAAAGTGGCGCCGACTTAAGTGTGGTAAATTGCCGTCTAAAATCTTTAGGGGTCATACCATAACGTTTCTTAAACAGAAAATAGAAATACTGAACTGACGGATAACCACATTGCTGAGAAATGGCTTGAATGGATAAGGATGACTCAAGCAGAAGGTATTTAGCCTGATTAAATTTTTCTTCATGAATAACGGCATGAATGGTTTTACCTAATGACGATTTAAATCGAATTTCCAAATTAGAGCGTGATATCTGCATTTGTGAAATTACTTGCTCCACTTTAATTCCTTTACAGGCATGATCACGAATATAGTGAATGGCTTGGATAACATAGGGATCTTGAATCGATCGATAATCTGTCGAACGTCTGGCAATCACTTTTTTAGGAGCTATAAGTAAAGGACTCACCGGCACGTTACCTTTCATAAAGCGTTTTTGGAGCAAGTTTGCCGCATTAAATCCCATCTCTTCCGTACCTTGCTTAACGGTCGATAACGATACCATTGATAAATCATTGATGACTTCCTCATTATCAATACCAATTAGACATAACTCTTCCGGTATTTTTATGCCTGCTCTATCACACGCCTGTAAAATATGGTGTGCTCTGGCATCATTGACGGCAATAATACCGGTATTAATCGGCAAAGAGAGCAACCATTTAGAGAGCTTATCTAAGCCTTCTTGCCAATTATCAAGCGAAGTAGACATGCCTTGATAAATAAACCCTTCATACCCCTTTTGGGCTAAAATTTGCTTAAAAATGTCTTCTCGCACCCCAGCCCAACGACAATATCGGTTAGAAGGCAAACCGTAAAAGGCAAATTGACTAATCCCCTTAGCGCACAAGTGATTAAATGCACTTTCAATAATGGCAAAATTATCAGCAGCAACATAAGGCACATTAGGATAGCTCGATGTACCATGATAAGAGCTACCCACCCCAATTATTGGAATTTGAACATGTTTAAGCAAATCGGCAATATCCGGATCATCAAAATTAGCAATAATCCCATCGCAGTCAAAACGAAAAGAGGTGGTCGTGTCATAACGCAGCGTTTCAGAGATATAAATATTCCAATGAATATGATGTGACTTTAAAAAATCACCAATACCTTTTAAGATTTGACGATCGTAAATATTATTAGCATTAAATAACAATACAACTTTATAAGGTTCATTTTTTACATTCATCACAATTACGCACAACATTTATCCAATAACCAGTATCATATTACCGTTTTTTTTGATAAAAATTTAGCTTAAATTTCTACCGTTTGTCTCTTCCTATCTTAATGACCATTACCCTATGCTTAAGCTACATTATTACTCAATATTTGCTTAGGCAATTTACGGCATTGAATACTCATTGTGTTAAAAAGTGATACATAAAACCTCAGCAATAACTTATCAATAAAAGATAAACTTTGTTTAATAAGATGATGCTTGATAACCAAAAATAGTTTAATTAAATAACATAATGAACTTGTGGTAATACTTGACATTATGCCTGTTGAGGTCTAGAATCTTGCGACCCAAAACTTATATCCATAGGCTTTGGGCTACAGTTATTAATTACGTATCTAAAAAGCAATTTTTAAATTTATTTTAATTAATCAGGAGCTTATTAATGGCAACAATTAATCAGCTGGTACGCAAACCAAGAGCGCTAAAGGAAGCGAAAAGTAACGTTCCTGCCCTTGAAGCATGCCCGCAAAAACGCGGTGTTTGTACACGTGTTTACACTACTACACCGAAAAAACCAAACTCAGCATTACGTAAAGTATGCCGTGTACGTTTAACCAACGGTTTTGAAGTAACTTCTTATATCGGTGGTGAAGGTCATAACTTACAAGAACATAGCGTGATTTTAATCCGCGGTGGTCGTGTTAAAGATTTACCTGGTGTTCGTTATCACACTGTTCGTGGTGCATTAGACTGCGCAGGTGTTAAAGATCGCAAACAAAGCCGTTCTAAATACGGTGTGAAACGACCTAAAGCTTAATGGAACTCCGTTAAGTAAGGCCAAACTATAATAATTCCATTTAACTCATTTGAGTTTTGGGTAAACCTGAAAATTTATAACATATAAACGGAGTATTCCAATGCCACGTCGTCATGTTGTCGGTCAAAGAAAAATTTTACCTGATCCGAAATTCGGTTCAGATTTACTGGCGAAATTTGTAAATATTTTAATGATAGATGGTAAAAAATCTATCGCAGAATCAATCGTATATTCAGCTCTTGATAAATTAGCTGAGCGTAGTGGAAAAGACCACTTAGCAGCTTTCGAAGTTGCACTAGATAACGTAAGACCAACTGTAGAAGTTAAGTCTCGTCGCGTTGGTGGTTCTACATACCAAGTTCCTGTTGAAGTGCGTCCAGTTCGTCGTAATGCACTTGCAATGCGTTGGATTGTAGATGCAGCACGTAAACGTGGCGATAAATCAATGGCTTTACGCCTAGCGAATGAACTTATGGATGCTTTTGAAAACAAAGGTACCGCTGTGAAAAAACGCGAAGATGTTCATCGTATGGCTGAAGCTAATAGAGCGTTTGCACACTATCGTTGGTAATCTTTCCACTGCTATTAAGTGGCTTGAAATTAGACTGACAGCACATATCTACTGTCAGTCAACCTAAATGATATTTTATTAAGCAAACGATTCTAAATAGAGGATTAATATGGCTCGTACAACCCCTATAGCACGCTACCGTAATATCGGTATCAGTGCACATATTGACGCAGGTAAAACAACAACTACCGAACGTATTTTGTTTTATACTGGTGTAAGTCACAAAATTGGTGAGGTTCATGATGGCGCAGCTACCATGGACTGGATGGAACAAGAACAAGAACGTGGTATTACTATCACTTCAGCAGCGACAACTGCATTCTGGTCAGGTATGGGACAACAATTTGAACCACACCGTATCAATATCATCGACACCCCGGGACACGTTGACTTCACAATCGAAGTTGAACGTTCTATGCGTGTTTTAGATGGTGCAGTAATGGTTTACTGTGCAGTTGGTGGTGTTCAACCTCAATCAGAAACAGTATGGCGTCAAGCAAACAAATATAAAGTTCCACGTATCGCATTTGTAAACAAAATGGACCGTATGGGTGCTAACTTCTTACGTGTAGTTGATCAAATCAAAACCCGTTTAGCAGCTGTGCCAGTTCCTTTAGTTCTACCAATCGGTGCTGAAGAAGCATTTACCGGTGTTGTTGATTTACTTAAACGTAAAGCAATTAACTGGAATGATGCTGATCAAGGCGTAACATTTACTTATGAAGATGTACCAGCAGACATGGTTGAGCAAGTCGAAGAATGGCGTGCAAACTTAATGGAAGCTGCTGCAGAAGCTAACGAAGAGTTAATGGAAAAATACCTTGGTGGTGAAGAGTTAACTGAAGAAGAAGTTAAATTAGCACTACGTGAACGTGTACTTGCTAATGAAATCATCTTAGTAACTTGTGGTAGTGCCTTTAAAAACAAAGGTGTTCAATTTATGCTTGATGCGGTAATTGAATATTTACCAGCACCAACTGATGTACCAGCAATTAAAGGTGAACTAGCAGACGGTGAACCAGCTGAGCGTCACTCTAGTGATGATGAACCATTCTCATCATTAGCGTTTAAAATCGCCACTGACCCATTTGTTGGTAACTTAACCTTCTTCCGTGTTTACTCGGGTGTGGTTAATTCTGGTGATACTGTTCTTAACTCTGTTAAAGACAAAAAAGAGCGTTTTGGTCGTATCGTTCAGATGCATGCGAATAAACGTGAAGAAATTAAAGAAGTTCGTGCCGGCGACATCGCTGCTGCAATCGGTCTTAAAGATGTAACGACTGGTGATACACTTTGTGCTGAAAGCGCACCAATCATTCTTGAAAGAATGGAGTTCCCTGAACCAGTTATCTCTGTTGCAGTTGAACCTAAAACTAAAGCTGACCAAGAAAAAATGGGTCTTGCTTTAGGTCGTTTAGCACAAGAAGATCCTTCATTCCGTGTTCACACTGATGAAGAATCTGGACAAACTATTATTTCTGGTATGGGTGAGCTTCACTTAGAAATCATCGTTGACCGTATGAAACGTGAATTTAAAGTAGAAGCAAATGTTGGTAAACCACAAGTAGCATACCGTGAAACAATTCGCAACGAAGTTGAACAAGAAGGTAAATTTGTTCGTCAGTCTGGTGGTCGTGGTCAATATGGTCATGTATGGTTAAAAATCAAACCATTGGAAGCTGGTGGCGAAGGTTACAAATTCAACAATGAAATTGTTGGTGGTGTAGTTCCTAAAGAATACATCCCGGCAGTTGATAAAGGCTGTCAAGAACAAATGAAAAACGGTGTTCTTGCTGGTTACCCAATTGTTGATGTTGAAGTCACTATCTTTGATGGTTCTTACCATGATGTTGACTCATCAGAAATGGCATTTAAAATTGCCGGTTCAATGGCATTTAAAGAAGGCTTTATGAAAGCTAAACCTGTGCTTTTAGAACCGATTATGAAAGTAGAAGTTGAAACCCCTGAAGATTATATGGGTGATGTTATCGGTGACTTAAACCGTCGTCGCGGTATGATCGAAGGTATGGAAGATACTGCAACTGGTAAAACAGTTAAAGCACAAGTTCCACTTTCTGAAATGTTTGGTTATGCAACAGACCTACGTTCTCAAACACAAGGTCGTGCTTCTTACTCAATGGAGTTCTTGAAGTACAATGAAGCACCAACAAATATTGCAACAGCAATTATTGAAGCTCGTAAAGCGAAATAATTTTTACATAAATAAAGTAACACTTCCCTTTTAAGATAAAGGGAAGTGATTTAATAAAGGAACATTAAGATGTCTAAAGAAAAATTTGAACGTACAAAACCCCACGTTAACGTTGGTACAATCGGCCACGTTGACCACGGTAAAACAACTTTAACTGCTGCAATTACTTCTGTACTTGCTAAAAAATTCGGCGGTCAAGCTCGTGCATTCGATCAAATCGATAACGCACCTGAAGAAAAAGCACGTGGTATCACCATCAACACTTCACACGTTGAATACGACACACCAACTCGCCACTATGCACACGTTGACTGTCCGGGACATGCTGACTATGTTAAAAACATGATCACTGGTGCGGCTCAAATGGACGGCGCTATCC